>NZ_CP076133.1:610000-915000 GCF_018736045.1 Flammeovirga yaeyamensis
GCTTTAGTAGGTCTAAATAAGTGGTTGTATCAGAAATATCTACCTGAAGTGGATATGGTTTAGATAAATAGCCAAGGGCTTTATTGTACTTTTTACTAGCCCTTAAATCTATAGGGAGACCAACAATAAATTTTTTGGAATTTGCCTTTTTTTGAATGTAAACCTGGAAGGTAGTTAAATAGAAATGGAAAGGTTTAATATTTCTTTCAATACAAAAAGATTCTACCTTCTTTTTATTTCCTTCAGGTATATCAAATACAGTAGAGCACATATCATACATCTGATAATCTTTTCTACCCAAATTAGGAGAATCATACTGTTTTAATTCTTCTATCAGTTGTTCGTTTTTATACTCATCTGTTTTTTTATTGCATATTCGAATTGCTTCAAAATCATCACTTTCGTTTAATAAATCTTTTCCATTTAGAAGTCGATCATAATGCTCTGAAATACTTTGGATATAGATAATTCCACTGATATAATCACATATTAAATGATGTCCTACTAATAAGCCTCGATAGTGTTTTTCACTGAGTTTAAAAAGAATAAATCGAGCGCCCGGCTCTATCATTAAATCAAATTCTCTTTGCGTATGTTCTTGATATTCAATATCAAAATATTGAAGAGGTTCAGGCTCATAAGATAAATCTATAAAAGTGAAAAAGTCACTTTCATTAATTTTTAAATTCGGAAATCTCAAAAAATCATCATCTACTTTTTGATAGAGATGAGACAAACTTTCATGTTTATGATTTAAATCTAATAGAGCTTGCTTAAAAAGGTTTTGGTCTATTTCAACTTGATATTCAGTAATAATATTCACATTCAAACTTTGATTGAGATGAGGGATATTTTTACAAAATTCAAGCAGTTTAGAGTCACTTTTAGAAGTCAGAATATCGTTATTCATAATTGGTGAGTAATTAGTAAAGTTTTTTGTAGCACAAATATATTAATTTATAAGATTTAGGAAAAGAAAAAGGCCGCCTACTCTCAAAGAGCAGACGGCCTTTCCATGTATATCAAATAATATATCTTACTTTTTCATCAACACCTCTACAGCTTTTCTCAACTGCTGATCTTCTCCTTCAACCACCACATCTTTATCTTGTGCGATTTTGTATTCAGGTTCCACTTGTTGGTTTTCTAAGTAGTTACCTTTCAAGTCTTGAACACCCACTTGAGGAATACCAAATACCAATGAACCGTCTTGAAGTTGTTCCCACCAAACGGCTGTCATCGTACCCGGAACAGGCATACCGATTAGTGGACCGATTTTAAGTGTTTGGTAAGTGTAAGGGAAGGCGTGTGCATCTGAGTAGTTACCCTCTGAACACAACACAGCCGATGGTTTCGACCATTTGTTGATTGGTTCTGTACCGAATTTCTGACCTCTCGGAGCGAAAGTACAATATACTTTACCGCTTAAGAAAGTAGCCAAGTCATCGTGCAACCAACCACCGCCGTTAAAACGAGTATCGACAATTAAAGCGTCTTTTTTGTAGTTTTTACCTAAAGCTTCAGAGTACACCGTACGGAAACTAGAACTGTTCATGCCTCTCACGTGAACATAGCCAATTTTACCACCCGATGCTTCTTCCGTTTCTTTCTCTCTTTGCTTCACCCAACGTTTGTAAAGCAAGTTGCTTTCGTTGCCTTTACTGATAGGTTTTACAACGACTAATTTCTTACTACCATTATCGTCTAATTCCAAACGAGTAGGTTTACCTGTTTTGTGGTTTAGGAAACGGAAGTAATCTTGACCAGCCACGATTTTTTGACCATCAATAGAAGTAATTGTCATACCTGCTTTGATCTCAGTTTCGATCTGAGCAAGTGGAGAACCTTCCATGATCTCAATTATCTTCAGACCATCACCAGAGTAATTAGCGTCGTAGAACGCTCCTAGAGTAGCCGTAGCATCACCATCTTTGCTGCTCGGGTAGAAACGACAACCTGTATGCGATCCGTTCAATTCACCCAACATTTCGCTCAACATTTCCGAGTAATCGTAATTGTTGTTGATGAAAGGAAGGTATTTCGCATATTCGTTTTTATAGAATACCCAATCCACACCATGTAATTTAGGATCGTAGAATTTCTTATCCACTTGTCTCCACACATGCTCAAACATGTAAGCACGTTCTGCTTGATGATCTAGGTAATATTCTGCACTGTAAGAGATGTTTTTTCTGCTATCAGAAGCTACATCAATTTTAGCAAATGTTCCGCCTGTCTCAAAGAAAATATTCTTACCGTCTTTATCAAATTGAAGGTTACCTCCGCCACCGTTCAATTTCAATACAAGCTTCGTTTCGTTCTCACGGATGTCCTTTTTCCAAAGGTCATATCCGCCTTCAAAACGACTCATGTAATATAACTTATCACCATCTTTTGTTAAGATGAAATCAGATAAGAATGAAGAGTTGATCGTCAATCTTAATAAACGATCTTGAATACCGTCGAAATCAATTTTTAATTCTTCTTCCTCTTCTTTTTCATCAGCAGCGTCTTTCTTTCCTTTTTTCTTCTTTTTTGATTTATCCGCTTCTTCCTTCGCCTCTTTTTCTTTCTTCTCTTTTTCCTCTTTCGCTTCTTTCATCAATTCATACTCCTCTTTAGAAAGTTGGAATTCATCGAAAGCATCTTTCGTTAAGAAGATACCAAATACGTCAGACTCAGCTCCCCAGCTACCATGTGATCTGTAACCGTAACGATCGTTGGCAAAGACAATGGCTTTACCGTCCATCACGAAACGAGGATTGTAGCTATTGTAACCACTTTGTGAAAGGTTGATAATTTCACCCTCACCATCTGCCTGTGCTAAACCGATGTCAGTAGATGTCCAAAGGTTTGGTGAATATTGAACCGCTAAATATTTACCGTCAGGTGACCAATCGAATGCTTGATCTCCATCTGAGTAGGAATAGTTAAAAGTACCTGGAAGAATTACTTTCTTAGCTTTCGTTTCTAAGTTGATGACTTTAAGTGTTGTTCTTTCTTCAAGGTAAGCAATGGCATCACCTTTAGGCGACCATTTTGGTTGGAATTCCTCTGCAGGTTCAGCAGTAACAATCTCTTCTTGGATATCAGTTGCATTGATGAAATACAACTCATCTTCATTCCCTAATTTAGCTTGGTAGATGTTCCAGCTACCATCACGCTCACCAGCATACACCAATGAACGGCCATCAGGAGAGAAAGAAACCGAACGCTCTTGTTCTGGAGTATTCGTAATTTGAACAGTTGTTCTATAATCTGTAGAAGTCACGAAAACATCACCTCTAAGAATAAATGCGACCTCTTTACCATTCGGTGATACGGATATACCATAACCACCACTCGATTTTTTCTGGAAAGAGATATTATTGACTTTATGATCTGAATTGATGCTAATTTCCACTTTCTTAGGTTGTTCACCCTCTTTTAAAGTGTAAATTTCTCCATCATATCCAAAACAGAATAAATCATTTGATGCTGCCGATAAGAATCTCACCGGATGATTTTTTAGTTGAGTGATCTGCTTTTTATTCGAACCATCCGCATTCATTGTCCATACATTCAAAGTACCATCCACCTCACTTGTGTAAGCTACTTTGCTGTCGTTGCTGTAGAATACAGGCGTTCTGTCTTCACCTTTGAAATCAGAAATCTGTGTATGTTTCTTTGTGTTTACATCGTATACCCAAAGGTCGCGAGTGACCGCACTCGTATGATGCTTTCTCCATGGATCTTCGTACCCTTTTTTATCTTGATACAAGATCTTAGACATATCCGCATTGTATTGTGCATGTTCTGCAGTAATTGTCAGTACTTGTTCTGGACGATCACCGCCCACAGAAACGCTATACAATTCTCCTAGACGACCGTAAGGGAATTGAGCACTTTTTACATCATCTAAAATCTGAGCGGTATATAAAACATGCTTGCCATCAGGAGTAAATGATGATGGGATTTCAGAAGTAGAGTTGTACGTTAAACGTTGAGGATGTCCACCATCCACAGTAGTTAGGAATAAATCGAAGTTACCATGTCTATCCGATGCAAAAGCGATGTGCTTACTGTCCGGTGCCCATACCGGAGAAAAATCGTAAGCCACATGAGTCGTAATTGCTTTTGCTTCACCGCCGCTAGTGGGTACAACATAGACATCACCTTGATAGGCAAATGCAATATGAGTTCCGTCAGGAGAGATGGAAGGATAGCGTAACCATAATGGATTTTGAGCAAACGAAGTTAGAGATAGGAGCATAACGCCTATCAAGCTCAGGAAGTTTTTCATAATTGTAGGTTATGTGTTTAGTAATATGACGAAATTGACACTAGATTTAGTATATAAAGAGCCATTTATAAATGCGAATTTGTGGCATTTAAGTTTAATTTCAAAATTTAGTTAATCTTAAAGTAAAATAAGAAGTACAACAGAAAATCTATGCTACACTCTGCTTATATCGTGGATAAGAAAAAAGGGGTATCAATTAGTTTTTTTGAATAAATAATGCGAATAGATGTAAATACGTGCAGCTTTTCTTATTTTTATGCCTCTCTATTATCGATTCATAATTTACTTCAATCAATTAAAATATCAGATGCAAAGTTCATTAAAATACGCTTCAATCTTTATTGCCATCACCTTAATATTAACGTGGAGTTTTACAGCCATTATTTTTCAAGATGAAAGTACTATAGGTATGTTCGCCTTATGTATGTTTATTCCAGCGGTGGTAGGTATTATACTAAATGCTGTTCGTTACAAATCAATAAAAAAAGTAATCGAACCCCTGGCAGGAAGATTAAATGCAAAGAGTACATTGTTTGCCTTTCTTTATCCCATATTATTTATCGGTTTATTGGCTGTTATCCATATCACTTTTGGTTTCGGAACATTGAATCAGGATAAATTAGAAAACCTATATACGCTGCCTACATTAGGTGGAATGGGAATGGGTTTATTACTAATTTTTGGTGAAGAATACGGATGGAGAGGTTTCCTCTTACCTAATTTAGCGGAGTCTTTAGGCAAAGTAAAGGCTATGATAATAGTAGGTATTGTATGGGCATTATGGCATGCTCCAATTGTTTATATGTTGGCTAAAGTAACTAATTTCGAACATCCACTAGGAGTTATGATTCTTCAGATGGGAGCTGTATTTGTCTTCTCATTTCCATTTGCTTACGCCTGGTTTGAATCTAAAAACGTTTTGCCTCCAATGATTTTTCACTATGTATGGAATTTCTATAACCCTATTATTTTAGGTAATATCTACATGCATAATCCTGGAATTGTAGATGGTAATGTGATGTTGATTAATGGTGAAGGACTTGCAGGATTATTGTTGGGACTGTTGTTTGTGGGGTGGTATGTTTATAAATTAGGAGTAAGGAGTTAACGTAGGGACGTTGCAGTGCAACGTCCGTACAGGACTTTTTACAAAACCGGAACAATGTCATATGAATACCAATAAATGAAATAACACATGCACAGAATTACTAACCATAAAGAGATTATCGATAAGATCTACGAAGAAATAATAACGGGAGACAACTTAGGAGCTCCTGCTGGATATATTCCCGAGTTGGCTAAAGTAGATCCCAACCAATTTGGGGTGTATTTTATGTCGACTGAAAATGATACTTATGGTAAAGGAGATTGGCAAACGAAGTTTTCTATTCAGAGTATTATGAAAGTACTTTCATTAAGCTTGGCTTATCAAATGTTGGGTGATTCTATTTGGAAAAGAGTGGGAGTGGAACCTTCGGGTAGTGCCTTCAATTCCTTAGTTCGATTAGAAACGGATAATGGCATTCCAAGAAATCCATTTATAAACGGTGGGGCCTTAGTAATTTGTGATATGCTTTTATCACAATTGAAGAACCCTCTTTTCGATTTTCTTTCATTCGTGCGTGAGGTAAGTGGGAGTGATAAAGTATATTACAATGAAACAGTAGCTCAATCGGAGGCTTCAGTAGGTTATCGAAATATTGCGCTTTGTAATTTTATCAAATCGTTCGGGAACATTGATAATGACCCCAACGAGGTACTCGATTTTTACTTTCATATGTGTTCCATCGAAATGGATTGTCAACAATTGGCTCACTCCTTCGAGTTTTTAATGGATGGGAAATTCAGAACCAAAAATGGTAGTTCAGTTTTGAATTTAAGTCAGTCTAAACGTATCAATGCCATTATGCAAACCTGTGGTTTTTATGATGAATCCGGAGAGTTTGCTTTCAAAGTAGGGTTGCCGGGCAAGTCGGGAGTAGGCGGAGGTATAGTGGCCGTTCACCCCGAAAAATATTGTATTTGTGTATGGAGTCCGAATCTAAACGAGAATGGAAATTCCCATAGAGGAATGAAGTTTCTAGAACGATTCACCACAGAAACGGAGCTTTCCATTTTCTAGATTGTATTTAATGTTATTTACTAAAAAGGCAAATTGTAGCTATTTACATTGTATAGGGTAAAGTCGTTTTTTGTGATTTATAATTAATCATTAAGTCAAATCATAACTGTCGAATACAAAAAATATAACTCTTACTGCATAGGGTTTTTTGACTTAAACCACACATTCTATTACTATACACTGATTGCTTTTTATCAGCACATCAGGGTAACTGAATAGTCAAAGTTACATTAGAATGCTAACTACAAAAGAAACAAAAAATACAGATTCAGCCCTTATACAGTATACCTCGAAGGTTGAGGAATTTAACCTCCTTGATTTCGAGGAATACTTATTAAATCAATTAATTGCGACCTCATTATGTGGTATTGATGAGGATGATCTTATTTCAAAATCATTTTTGATAAAGTCAGAAGCAACAGATTTTCTAAGTGATCCTCTTAGGAAAATCATGAGTATTCCCGTCTATTTCTATTTGATAAATCTCGATGAAGAGTTGATTTTTTATACACTTTGGGAAAAAACGCGATGCCAAGAATTAATAATCACTTGCTTTCCGGTAACAGGTAAAAAGGAAAAGAAAATCTTTGAGCATTATAAAAAGCTTCATACGAATTATAAAAGAAGTAAAGACAATTATCAAAATCTTACCCATAGAGAAAAAGATATTGCCATTTACCTTTCGGAAGGTCTTTCCAATCAGGATATCTCCGACAAACTTTTTATCAGTATCAACACCACAAAAAATCACAGAAGAAGCATTGTCAAAAAATTGAATTGTACTTCCATTGTAGAACTACAAAAGATCGTTTTTGCGAATCGCTTTTTTGATAACAGCGTAAATCAGGTCTTTGAATAAATTGAATTATTGTACTGATTTTTTTAGGGGGATAATCACTTAATTTCTCCATTTTAACCTTCGTATTTGATACAAAACAGGGATAAATTCAAAATAACTAGTGGGGGTTTTGTATCAATTAAACAGAGGGATATACATTAATCGCTTAGTTTGAGATAAAAATTTCTATTCGCCCCCCTTCGTCCAATACCTTTGATGTAAACGAATGGAATTGAAATGAAACATCAAATTGTATTACTACTATTACTAACAGTTTTGTCCCCTATTTACAATGGGGTCAATGCTCAAAATAAACCGAACATTTTATGGGTACTCACGGACGACCAACGCTTCGATTCGATTAGAGCATTCAATAAAATGACCACAGGAAAAGAGATGAGCGAATTGGGGTATGTAGAATCTCCCAATGTCGATCGATTGGCAGAGATGGGGACAACTTTTATCAATACATATTGTCAGTCGCCCGCCTGTGCACCCTCAAGAACGGCCATGCATTTGGGTAGATATCCATTCCGTTCAGGCATTTTCGAATTCGAATATTATAACAACAAAGCAGCACACTTTCAGCCCACCCTTCCAGAACAAATGGAGCAATTGGGGTATCAGACTTTACATATTGGGAAATTGGGGGTAAGAATTAGAACCCTAAAAAATGGGAGAGCAGTAAAGCATCAGATTTATCAAACAGATATAGATTTTAAGAAACTGGCCGAAGAAGGATTTACCGATTGGGGGAAAATGTGGGCCAAAGAAGTGGAAGGAGAAAAGCTAGATACTCCCATCAAAAACTTAGAATTCTTTGTTACTGAAGAAGGAAAATTCGAGTACGTCTCCAAAGAATTGGAAGAAAGCAGACCTCAGTATAAAGGATCGGGTGCTGCTGCTATGAAGAAATACGATCTTCTTAGACAATACAATGAGAAAAAAGGACCACAAACGCCTTTCTCTCCTGGAATTTTGGCTGGGGTGAGTTCAAGAAAATCGGGGAATACAAGAGATGGGTTTTATGCTCAAATATTTGAAGCTTACTTAAATAACTTGGAGGGTGATTATACCATCGGTAGCCAATCATTTGATAAGATCGATGAGTCTAAACCTCTGTTCTGCCATATTGGTTTTGACTTCCCACATACGCCTGTGCTTCCACCAAAAGAATATGCCGAACGTTTCGAAAAATACGATTATCAAATTCCTCAATTTGATGCATCATCCGAGTTCGAGAAGATGCCAAAGCAATTGAAACAACAAGTAAAACAAGCCTATACAGATCATTTTACGGATGCAGAGAAATTAAAAATGATCCAATATTATTATGCATTCTGTGCCTATGGCGATCAGTTAATTGGTCAGTCGGTCGATGCTTTTATTGATTATAGCGAAAAGAGAAATCAGGAATGGATGATTGTGTATGTCTGTGGAGATCATGGTTGGAAATTGAATGACCATGGATCGGTATCAAAATTCTCGCCTTGGGAAGTGGACGTGCATAATCCAATTATAGTAGTATCATCTGATAAGAAGAAATTTCCGAAAGGAAAAGTAGTGGAAGACTTCACTGAATTTGTGGATGTAGCACCTACGATTTTAGCTTCGGGAGGAGCAGATCTTGAGCATGCTTCTTTTCATTATTTAGATGGATTGAACTTAGCAAAAGTGGCCGCAGAGGAAGCTCCCAAAAGAGATTATGTTATAGGTGAAAGTCACGCTGTAACAGGTCCAAGAGCATTTATTAGAACAAAAGAGTATATGTTTTCCTTAAAGGTTCGCCCCAATAAAAAAAGGGGAGAGAATATGGAATGGGCTAGAAATGCAAGTGATAAAGAATTGGATATGTGTCTATATGCTATCAAAGACGATCCCAAAGAGGTGAATAACCTTGCCTATAATAAGAAATACCAATCGATTACAAAAGTCATGAAAAAGAAGCTGATTGATATCGTATTGGGAGATAACCGTGTGGAAGTACAATGGGGAAAGAAAGCCGATGGTACCAAAGTGTTTAGAAGCAAATTTGCAGAAGGGGCACACGATTATCGATTGAAGATAAAGGGTAACCTTTAGATTAGTTTTATTTCACCTCATCATTTCCTAAATTGAAGCCGATGATGTGAAATAGTATCTGACTAATTTTTTAAATATACAGAGCACACAACAATGTGTACTTTTTTAAATGGTAAATATCAAATACTTGATTTGAAATTCTGTAATTCTAGAAGATTTAAACCGTCCAAAAATATGAAAGCATTACTTTACTATACAAAAGCTTTAGGGTTATTACTATCAACTTTACTCTTCACAATAAATGGATTGGCGAACGATGGTGGGGCTATTTTTCAGCATTATACCACTCGTCAGGGTTTATCTCAGAATGATATTAACTGTTTATTTCAGGATAGTCAGGGTTTGTTATGGATGGGAACCAACGATGGTTTAAGCAGCTTCGATGGGTATACTTTTAAAGATTACCGAATGGATACGCACGATATTCCATCCAACCTAATCAATAAAATTATAGAAGACGATTTTGGCAACCTATGGTTAGGCACAGCCGATGCTGGACTTTGTCGATTTAACCTGAAAACAGAAGTATTTACCACCTTCGGAAACACAGCAGAAACTCCAAAACTAATTACCAAAAACAACGTGTACCGTATGGTTTTGGACAAACAAGGCAACCTATGGTTTGGGAATACCAAAGGGTTGAACTGTGTGAAAAAGGAGTATTTAAATCAGGAGAAAATTAAGGTAAATAAATACAGACACAATAAGCACAATCAGGAAAGCTTACACGCCAATATTATCAGAGATCTTCTGGTGGATAGTCAAGGGAGAGTTTTGGTGGCGAATGGAAGTGGCTTACAACAGTATATGCCTCCGACAGGAAAAGATGATTACGGATCGTTCAAAGATTGGAATATCTATTTGAAGAAAAGAAGAGGGGTGATGGCCATGACAGAAGGAGAAAACTCCATCATCATCGCATTTTTTGATGGTATCTATGAGCTTAAAGTAGATAAAGACGGACGAAACTCATCGTTAAAACGACTGTCGAATTTAAAGTGTGATGTGATTATCAAAGATATCAATGGCATTTTTTGGGCAGGATCTAAGCGTGGATTATTTCGATTGAAGTACGATTTGATTACAGAGAAGTTAATTCAACTAGATCATTATAATAAAGATGAATACCTAAATTCTAATATTGTTCATACGATTTACGAAGATAAAACAGGAATTATTTGGATTGGAACTGTAGGTGGTGGTATCAAAAAATATAATCCGAGGTTAAAGAAATTTAGACATATCCAAAGAGAAGATGAAGAGGGAAGCTTATCCTACAATAAAGTGAGATCGGTGTATGAAGATACTTTAAACCGACTTTGGGTGGGAACTGAAGGAGGCGGATTAAACTATTTATCAGCTGATAATAAAGATTATGAAAATGGCTTCAAGCATATCAGTTTAGAAGTAGATAAACGCAGTCAGAATACCGTTTATGATATCAATGAGTTTAGAAATAATTTGATATTAGGAGTGGGTTATCCTTTAAAGATAGTAGCTAAATCTATTGATCAAGCAGATAAAATAGGACAAAATCTAAGAGGTAATTCTATAACTCCACCTTTTCTAACCAACTCAGTATTTATTACAGAAACAGAAGGTGATTCTGTGATTTGGTTAGGATCTTATGGAGGAGGTTTAATTCGAGGGATTATTCAAGAGGATGGAAATTTAGATTGGCAACGCATTAAGATTGCTCGAAAGGAAGCTTACAAAGATCCGATCGAAGTGGTAAGAAATATCTTAGTTGATAAAAAAGGAAACGTTTGGGTGGGTACGAACCAAGGTTTGCTATTTATATCAAAATCTCAGAAACATCTGGAAAATCCACAATGTAAACTGTTTTCATCACTTAAAGATGATGATCAGTCGTTAAGCTACAATTATATTTTACCCCTTTTCGAAGCGTCCAATGGAGAAATTTGGATTGGTACTATGGGTGGTGGTTTAAACATTATCACTCCTCAATCCAGTATCAATGATTTAAAATTTGAGCATCTATCTACTCAAAACGGATTACCAAGTAATGTAATTAAAGCTATTTTGGAAGACGATTATGGTAACCTTTGGGTATCGAGTAACAAAGGTTTGAGTAAAATATCTTTGGATGATAGAAGAGTGAAAAACTTTGATGTAAGTGACGGACTTCAGGATAACGAATTTGGAGAGTTAACCGCCATTAAACGTAGAAATGGAGAACTCATTTTTGGCGGGGTGAACGGAATAAATGTCTTCTACCCTCATGAAATAGTAGATGATAAAACCATTGCCGATTTAGTGTTTACTGATCTTAAAGTGTTGAATAAAGAGGTGAACACCAATGAAGAATTTGAATCGAATAATATCTTAGAAAAGTCGATACGCTATACGGATCACATTGTCTTAAACTCTTCACAAAATAGTTTTGCGGTAAGGTTTGCTTATTTGCACTATGCATCGCCTAACAAGAACAAATACTTATATAAGTTGGAGGGATACGATAAGGATTGGATCACTTCTGATGCCATGCAAAGGGAAGCAAAGTACACCAACTTATCGGCAGGGACTTATAAATTATTGGTAAAGGCGTCGAATGGAGATCATATTTGGAATCCAAAACCTATCGAATTATCTATCGAAATATTACCACCACTTTGGTTGACTTGGTGGGCCAAATTATTCTATGTGATTGTGGTAATCGGAATAGTTTACTTCTTTTCGATTTACACTGTGATTAATGCAAGAAAGAAATCCCAATTGGAAATGGTGAAGTTTGAACATGAGAAATTGGAAGATTTGAGTCAGTTAAAACTTCAGTTCTTTACCAACATTTCTCATGAGTTAAGAACACCTCTAACATTGATCAATACTCCGGTAGAGCAATTGATAAAGAGAGGGAAAAGCTTATCGGAATACGATAGAGAAAAGTCGTATCAATTGATCCACAAAAACATTCAGCATTTAATGCGTTTGGTAAATCAGTTGTTGGATTTCAGAAAAGTGGAGCAAGGAAAAATGTCTCTTCACCTGACTCGTGGTAATTGGAGTACGTTTGCCGAACAAGTGTATTTCTCTTTCAAAGAGTTTGCAGAACAAACCAACATCACTCTAAATTACCGTGCATCTGATGACAAGATTTTTGGTTTGTTGGATACAGATAAAGTGGAGAAGATCCTCTACAATTTATTATCAAATGCTTTTAAATTTACGAACGAAGGAGAGATTAGTATGTCGGTAACTCAGGAGAATGAGTTCGTGAAAATCACTTTAGAAGATACAGGAATCGGCATTCCAAAAGAACAAATCAAGTTCTTGTTCGATCGATTCTATCAAGTAGAAAAATTAAAAAATGCCAAGCATAGAGGGACCGGTATTGGATTAGCCTTTACCAAAAGTTTAGTCGATTTACATCATGGTGAAATCACTGTGGACAGTAAAGTGAACAAGGGAACGATCTTCACTTTAACTTTCCCATTGGATGATATGATGTACAGTCATGATCACATCGAAGAGTCGGCCAAAGAAGCGGAAACGCCAATTCTAGAAGACGATGAGATGATGGAAACTTCTACAAAAGCCAAAATTTTAGTGATTGACGATAACTTCTCTATCAGAGAAATGATGAAGGATCTACTAAAAGATACCTACGATGTTTACTTGGCAGATAATGGTAAAAATGGTTTAGACTTGGCCAAGAAGATTATGCCTAACTTAATCATTTCCGATATCATGATGCCAGAAATGGATGGGTATGAATTGACACAAAGAATACGAGAAGACAATCATATTTGTCACTTGCCAATTATCTTACTTACTGCCAAAAAATCAGAAGAAAGTAAACTGAAAGGCTATGAATACGGAGTGGATGCTTATGTGACCAAGCCATTCAATTCGGAGGTGCTTTTAGCAAGAATTCTGACGTTAATTGAAAACAGAAAGAATCAGCAAAACCGATTCAGAGTAGATATTGATATCCAACCAAGTGAGATTACCTTCACTTCATTAGACGAAAAATTCCTAAACAGATTAGTGAAAATCGTTGAGGACAATATCTCCGATTCTGAGTTTACAGTAGAGAAATTGGCGATGGAATATGGAGTCACCACTTTGAGGTTGAACCAGAAATTAAAAGCCTTAACAGGTCAAACAGCCAAAGGGTTTATTCGAAACATTCGCTTAAAGCGTGCCGCCCAGCTGCTTAAACTTGGTCGATTTAACGTGAGTGATGTAACTTACGAGGTTGGGTTTAACGATCTGAAATACTTTAGAAATTGCTTCAAGAAAGAGTTTGGCTTGTTGCCGTCTCAGTATGCGAAGGAGAAGAGAGCAGAGGAAGCTGAGGAGGTGGAGTAGGGTTTTTATATAAGAAATCAACAGTTCTTCTCAAGGCGATGGGTTGAAACCCATCGTTAAGTAAATTATTTCAGGTGAAATTGTATATGATTTTATGTTGTAAATCGAATTGAGATCTGCGACTTAATACTAATCAAGGGATTGAAATCCCTTGATTTTTTTTGTAATTATATTTCGCTTATGAACGTGATGTATGTATAGTAAACACCATACACCTCATCACCCTCCACAAAATCATTCACCAACAATGTCTTTCCTTTTTCCAAAGTCACTTTAAACACAACCTCATCCACTTCGGGATTGACCTCTTTCTCCAACATCTGATTTCCAATTTTTATCCTCACCTTTTCCGGTTGGATCGTTTTATAGTCAAACAAATCTTTGGGGTTTTTAGAAGGAATTCCGTGCATTGGTCCAGCACATTCTTTAGGCCAACGACGGCAGGATATCAAATACTCTCCATCGGTTTGGATCTCAAGAGCGTGTGTATTGTTTTTGTTCTTCATCCCATCAGCTACCTGTTCGCATTTCCAAATGCCTTTATCTTCACCAATAGCATGTTGGATGGTAAGCTTTACTTCTTTTTGAGGAGTTGCACCAATCACTGATGAAGGCAATTCATAGAAAGTAGGATACGTTTTTGTTTGTTGATAGAATGATTTATTTTCTTCCAAAAGAGCCTCCACCAATTCTTTATTTTCGTCGGCCACATTCGTCGTCTGTTGAGGATCCGATTTCATATTATATAACTGATGTCCGTTAATTAGTCGCCATTCGTTCTTTAAAACGCAAGTCCCTTTTTCTTGTAAAGGAGGACGCCAATCTTGTCGGTGATGCACAAAAACACTTCTATCTTTTGCTTCCTCATTCTTGGTGAGTACTCCCGACAAGTCGATGCCATCAAATACTTGATTTTTAGGGAGAGGAATTCCACATAAATGAGCTAAAGTGGGAATCAAATCGACATGTGCAGAAAGCGAGCTTATATCTTTTCCTCCTTCAATTCCACCATCCATCCATTGAATAAAAAACGGTACGCGATGTCCTCCTTCAAATTTATCACCTTTCATTCCTTTGAGGTGGTAATTGTACCCCAATTTTCCATCTCTTGAGTAACCAAAGCGAGTACCATTATCGCTCATATAAATCAAAATGGTATTCTTATCGAGCCCTTTCTTTCTGAGGAATTTTCTAAACTTCCCAAAGTTCTCATCGATGTTGGCAATCATACCATAAAGGTTCGCATCAATAATTTCTGAACCCTCAAATTTCTTGTAGGGAGCGGCATATTTTTCATCGACAATGAGTGGATCGTGAGGAGCGTTTAATGGTAGATAAATAAAGAAAGGTTGCTCTTTTTCTTGCTGATTGATGAACTTCATGGCTTCGGAAAACCACACGTCGGTACAATACCCTTGGAATTGTTGGGGTTGATTGTTGACATAATACACATCGTCGAAATAACTGTTGCCCCAATAATCTGATAATTCCCCAATGCCACCAGCCAAATGTTGCACTACATTATCGAAACCACTATCTGATGGTCGAACCGGATAATTATCTCCCAAATGCCATTTTCCAAAAAGGGCAGTCGAATAGCCTGCCGATTTAAAAACATCGGCCATTGTCAGCTGTCCTTTTGATAAGGCATCTCTTCCTTTATAAGTCGCCCAAGCACCATTACGAATTGGATATTGCCCCGTCATAATTGCAGCTCTGGTTGGTGTGCAAAGCGGACTCACATGAAAGTCTGTGAGACGGACCGATTGCTCATAAAACTTATCAATATTCGGTGTCTTCAACCAAGGGTTTCCGTGGCATCCCAAATCCCCGATTCCCTGATCGTCGGTCAGTATCAAAATTACATTCGGAGCTTGTTTCTTTTGTCCAAATGAAAATGTAGGAAGTAGTAATAGAAAAAATATAAGTAGGTTTGAAGTTGTATAATTCATCATTTCTTAAAGTAGTTTTCAATCATCATTTCAATTTTTCATCAAATATAAAATTGATAGGAAATGATATGATTTTCAAATTAATTGTCTGATAAAAACTCAACAACGAATAATCACAGGAGGGAAAATTTAGGTTTGATAGGGGGTAGATCTTAATCGGATATTTTTGAAGAAGTTTCCTAGGGAAAATAGCGGTAATTTCGAAATATCAAAAAGGATGTAATCCACCTCAATAAAGTAAAAAATGAAAAGGCAATTACTAACATTATGTATGTGGCTGTTGGCTGTTCCAATGCTTTTGGCACAGTCAGACGGACAAACGGACTTCAATAAAAACTGGAAGTTTTTTAAAGGAAGTGTAAATGAAGGCGAAAAACTAGCCCTAAATGACGACAATTGGAGAACGGTTCGTATCCCACACGATTGGGCGATCGAAGGACCATTCTCTAAAGAATATAGTACAAGAAGTGGTGGACTTCCTTTCCATGGAGAAGGTTGGTACCGCAAGCATTTTACTTTAACAGAAGCACAAAAAGGAAAACAAATTGCCATCGAATTCGAAGGGGTAATGAATAATTCTGAGGTATGGATTAACGGACATTACTTAGGAAAAAGACCTTTTGGATATATCGGTTTTGAATACGATTTAACACCTTACTTAAACGAGAAAAGCGAGAACGTTATCGCAGTGAAAGTAAGTCCAGAGGATTTATCATCAAGATGGTATCCTGGAGCAGGAATGTATCGTAAAGTTTGGCTGAATGTCAATAACCCCATTCATGTTGGACATTGGGGATCTTTCGTAAAAGCCAATAATGTGACATCAAGAGTAGCGACTGTTGAAGTATCCATTGAGGTACAAAATCACCTAAAATCAGACGAGATCGTATCCATCATGAATAAAGTGATATCGCCAGAGGGTAAAGTGGTGAAAGTGATGAAAACAAAAACGGTCGCTGAAAAAGAAGCCACTGTTCAATCCTTACAATCTTTCAATTTACTATCACCTGCTTTATGGTCGCAAGAGGAGCCAAATCTTTATCATGTGGTGACGGAAATCAAAAACCAAGAAGGAGAATTGATGGATACTTACACGACTCGATTTGGTGTAAGAGATATCAAGTTTACAGCAAAAGAAGGATTTTTCTTGAACGGAAAACTAACAAAGTTCAAAGGAGTTTGCTTGCATCATGATTTAGGCCCATTAGGAACGGCTGTGAATAAAAGAGCAACGGAACGTCAGTTACAGATTATGAAAGATATGGGGGTGAATGCTATCCGTACTTCACATAATCCTCCAAGTAGAGAGTTGTTGGAAGCGTGTGATGAAATGGGATTAATTGTTATCGATGAAGCATTTGACGAGTGGAAAATTGGAAAGATAGAAAACGGATATCATAAATATTTTGATGAATGGCACGAGCGTGATTTAAGAGACATGATTCGTCGAGATCGTAACCACCCATCGATTATTTTATGGAGTATTGGTAACGAGATTTTAGAACAAGGATCGAAAGACGGTTGGAAAGTAGCGAATAGATTAGCTACAATTTGTCATGAAGAAGATCCATCGCGTCCAAACACGGTAGGCTTCAATAACTACGGTGGTTCAATTAAAAATAAATTAGCGGATCAGATTGATGTGGTAGGTTTCAACTACAAGCCAGCCAAATATTCAGAGTTAGTGGAACAACATCCGGATTGGATTATTTATGGTTCGGAAACAGAATCGGTAACAAGTTCTAGAGGGGTGTATCAAGATACTTTCTTGGAGAAATACAAAACACACGAAGACAAGCAAGTAACGAGTTATGATATTATAGGTCCAGTTTGGGCGTATCCTCCAGATATGGAATTCAAATTCCAAAAAGAGAATCCATCGATTATGGGAGAGTTTATGTGGACAGGTTTTGATTATTATGGTGAACCAACTCCGTACGGTGGTCGCGACAACGATACAAATGGCTATTGGGAAGCCGATTGGCCTTCGAAATCGTCTTACTTTGGAGCAGTAGATTTATGTGGTTTCCCTAAAGACCGTTTCTACCTTTACCAAAGTGAGTGGACAGATACACCAATGGTACATTTACTTCCTCATTGGAATTGGAAAGGTCATGAAGGTAAAAACATTCCAGTATTTGTGTACACCAATGCAGATGAAGTAGAGTTATATTTGAATGGAGAGTCGTTAGGTAAAAAAGTGAAAGGTGTCGATAAGGCCATCATTCCGGTAAGCTTCCGTTTCTATGAAGGCCCTAACAATTTTGAATCACCTTACCGTTTACGTTGGGATGTTCCTTACAAAGAAGGAGAGTTGAAAGCAGTGGCTTATAAAGATGGTCAAGTGATTGGAGAAGAAGTGATCAACACGACATCAAAAGCAAAATCAATTGCTTTAGAAGCAGATAGACAAGTGATTTCAGCTGATAATGGTGAAGATTTAGTGTATGTTACAGCAAGAGCCTTAGACGAAAAAGGTAACTTCTGTGCGACTTTCAACGGAGAATTATCATTTGATGTACAAGGGACAGGAACGTTCGAAGCAACAGGAAATGGTGATCCTATTACAACGATCGTCCCTCAAAGTAAAAAGCTAAAATTCTTCAACGGAATGGCTTTAGTAATTGCAAGGGCGAACGAAGGTGTGGAAGGAACAATCACGATTACAGCAAAAGGTAAACGCTTAAAATCGGCCACTATAAAAGTAGAAACTAAACTTTCTTCTTCATCAAAGAAAGAACTATAATCTGGTTCGAGTGTTAAGCGACAGCGTCACTCGGACCCACAAACGTCAGAGGTCTCCCTACCTCGTTTACCGTGTATTTTTTACACGAGGTCAGGAGACCTCTGACGTTTTTAAAGCACAAGAATCGCTACGCTAAATTCTTGCGCTAGGACTCTCAAAATCTAATGAAATGAATTTAAACTTAAAACATTGTGTAAGCGCTGCCATCGTAGGACTTGCACTCTTCTCGACGACTACTTTTGCACAAAATAAGGTAACTGTAGATCCCAATACGCAACGCTTCTTAGGAAATAAAACAACACGTTTAGATAGAGATAAATACCTTCAAGCACATGTGTGGTTTGGAGAGAAGAAAGATGCCGAATTCGAGGCCTTTAAAAAGAAATACAACATCAACCCGGAATACCAAGGCTCTAGAAGGTTTTGGAGCCCGATGAACATGATTAAAAATGGGAAGATACCAAAGGTGAAGAATAAATATTCTGGAGTTAGGGAGGTGAAACCTTATACAGTAGTAACAGGTAGAGCCACAGATCTATTTTATGATAGAAAGGTAGATTACTCTGAAGAAGATATTACTGATTACTCTAAAAAAGTGGCTGCTTATATTGCTCAATCCTATAAAAAGGATTGGGAGGAGATGCCTGCAATTTATGAGCCCTACAACGAACCTATGGTGCATGCAAGCGATTTGTACCCTGGGAAAAGAAATGTAGAAAAATCGGAAATAGCTATCCAAAAGATCTCGGAGTCGTTAAGTGTAATAGGAAAAGCCATTCATGCCGTTCCAGAATTAAAGAATATGAAAGTGGCAGGGTATGCTTCGGCATGGCCGGAATTTGAGCACAATAATTTCGATGTTTGGAATCAGAGATTCAAACAATTTATTGATATCACTGGAGCCGACATGGATATTCTTTCTGTTCATTTGTATGATGGAAAAGGATTGAACAACTCAGGAGGTCGTCGATCGGGTTCAAATGCAGAGGCGATCTTGGATATGATAGAAGCTTATAGTTATATCAAATTAGGTGAGGTAAAACCTATCGCAATCACTGAATATGGGCGTTTAGTAGACGATCAACCTAACTGGAAACCCAACAATGGTTCTTCCAATTATCATCCGATAGAAAATGCACAAGCTGTAAGATCTCAGATACATTTAGCCATGCAGTTTATGGAAAGAGGAGATAATATAGTCACTACTACTCCTTTCTCTACGGGTAAGCAAGATCCAACAAAGAAATATGCAAAAGCGGGTTTATGGACTAAAAACGATAAAGGTGAATGGGAACTAACTTCAAGAAAGTACTTCTTTGAGTTATGGAAATCAGTCAAAGGTAAACGTGTAAATATTGCTTCTGAGAATGTAGATATTCAGACGCAAGCTTTCGTTAATGGAAAGCAATTATATGTAATTCTGAATAACCTCAATGAAGAAACACAAAGCATTCCATTATCAGTAGTAGGCGATCAAGATTTCAAGAATGTATTGGTAAAACGTATCAAGACGTATGTGAATAAGATGCCAAAAATGGTGAATAAAACCTTAAGGACAGCTCCAGAATCAATTGATATCGAATATGGAGAAACGATTCTTTTAACATACAATTTCAACAACAAAATTGAAACACCACAGAAAGAATACAGAGCAAAATATTATGCCTCAGAGTACTTAAAACCTATTCAACCCAATAAGAAAAATACCTTCGAGTTTGCATCAGTTACTGCGGGGACAAAAGGAAGTACAACTTTAAGGTTGGGTGTTGGTAGAGCCAAAGGAAAAAGTTTACAGCCTACGGTAATCGTAAATGGTCAACAAGTCACTTTACCAAATGATATTATCAGAGGATACGATCAGCACAACAGAAAGAAATTTTTCGGAGTGTTAGAAATTCCAGTACCTCATTCGATGATCAAAAATGGGAAAAACGAAGTAAGCGTTACCTTCTCCGACGGTGGAGGACACATTAGTTCTATGATCTTGCAAGTGATATCGGATAAAAAATCCTTTAAGAAGAAAGTCAATTAATAACTTTTCTGGTTCGAGTGTTAAGCGATAGCGGCACTCGGACCCAAGAACGTTAGAGGTCTCCCGACCTCGACTTGAATAGCCGATACCGATAGCCCCAGACTCAAGTCTGGGGCTGGTGATAATTAGATTCGTAAAGACTAAAGTCTTTACGAATTTTGACGCAGGAAATTACACGTCCAAGCCTCTCAAGACTTCAGTCTTGAAAGGCATAATTATCACTAGCCCAGGACTTGAGTCCTGGATCTATATCCCAAAAGGTATAAATTACACATTAGGGACAAAATTCACTGCTTTTTGGATAAAAAATACAACAGGTATTACTCTACAAAGTGGTAAATTGGATGGACAACAAATCATAAATGTGATCGATCTTCCTCAGGGTTTATATCTATTGAAACTACAATCTGAAGAAGGGATAATTACAAAGAAATTTTTTAAAAATTAGCTAAACTAAGTATGAGATCATTAATCCTTACTCTCCTTACCTTTTTGATCATGCCACTGAGTTATGGGCAGATCAAAGTATGGAAATCAAAAAATGAATTAAAGAAAATAACTACCTCACAATGGGAGGTAAATGACTTGGTCTTTAAGGCAAAAAAGAAACTGGATAAACCTTTTGATGTAGAGGTATATGCAGAAGTCACCAACGATCAGTCAGAAGTAAAAAAGGTACCATTATTTTACAATGGAAATGGAGAGTGGGTGTTCCGTTTTTCGAGTAGTGATGTTGGAAGAAATATCTATAAAATCACTTCATCAGAACGACTATTTGATGGAAGAAAAGGCGAAATTATCGTTACAGAAAACAAGAAAGACGACCGTCATGGAAGCATTGTATTGAATGAAGAATCTCCTCAGCATTTCTTTTACGAAGATGGGAAACACTATTTCAACTTGGCTTTTGAATGTGATTGGTTATTTGCTTTAGACTATGGAAAAGAAGAATTGTCGAAGACAAAACACTTGTTGAAGGTATTGAATGAGTATAAGTTCAATCAGATCGTAATGAATGTCTATTCTTATGATGTTTCTTGGCCAAAGGATCCCAAATTAAAGGATTACCCACAGTTTGAATATGGAAGTAGAGAAGATATTTACCCGTTTTTAGGATCGAATTCAGCACCTGATTTTAGCACTTTAAATGTCGATTTCTTCCAACATTTAGACCAAGTGATTTCAGAAATGCACGATCATGAAATAGTGAGTCATTTAATGATCTATGTTTGGAACAAAAGAGTCAATTGGCCCGATATGAATACTGAAGAGGATAATCGATACTATGATTATGTCATCAAAAGGTATCAAGCATTTCCAAACATTGTGTGGGATGTATCTAAGGAAGCATTATTATATGGTAGGGCTACGAATGAGTATATCTCAGAAAGAATCCAAAGAGCAAAAGCTTTGGATGCCTACGATCGTATGATATCTGTTCACGATTATGGTTTCTGTAAAAGACATCCCGATGAAGTCGATTTTATCTCAATGCAAAATTGGGAAAGAGCTTTATATCAACGTATGATGGATGCGAAAAATGAGTTTAAGAAGAAA
This sequence comes from Flammeovirga yaeyamensis, assembly GCF_018736045.1. Lineage (NCBI taxonomy): Bacteria > Pseudomonadati > Bacteroidota > Cytophagia > Cytophagales > Flammeovirgaceae > Flammeovirga > Flammeovirga yaeyamensis. The sequence goes on from NZ_CP076133.1 coordinate 631,944, forward strand.
CCAATTTTTAATATTGAACATGGCGGTTACGAAGAAGCCCCTTTCCAAGTTTTTCCTGGAGCTTATACCAATGCAGAAGCTTGTCTAAGAAGAAATTACGAATGTATTTTTGCAGGTGGGTATACCACGTATTATTGGCAATCGGCTTCATGGAATGTGGTTATTCATAATCCGTTCCAACAAGGAGATGATTTTGAAAAGCCTCATTTTGAATACTTCACTCATATGGCCAACCTTTTCGATAAATTCAACTTTGAGAACTTCGAACCTTTATCATGGTTTAATTCTAGCGGCTACAACCTCACTAATAAAAAAGATGGAGTAGTGATGATGTATACACCAAAAGAATGTCAGTGGATAGGTGTTGCCAATGTGGTAAAGAAGTTTGATGCTTCAGAAGCAAAACAACAGTGGTTCAATACGCTCACAGGAGAATTTTCTGATGAAGAACCTTACAATACCAAACCTTTTGATTTCTGGTATGAGCGTCCATGGAAAGGAGAAGCAGATGTGATTTTGATTGTGAAAGATTTGAAGCCGAAGGAGGTGGAATAACAAACAGTTTCTGTTGTTATATCAAAAAGATATTTCTTTGTCGAAATTGTTGTTATTTTTGTAAAAACAAATAAAATCAAAATGGCAACTTCAAAATATATCAACCCATTTACGGATTTTGGATTTAAGAAAATCTTTGGCGAAGAGGAGAATAAAGATATCCTAATTGATTTTTTGAATACCATTCTTCCTGATGAGGATAAAATATATGATTTAACATATAAATCATCTGAAAAGCTTTCTAGTCACGAAACGGATAGAAAAGCCATTTTTGATTTGTATTGTGAAAATGAAAAAGGAGAAAAGTTTATTGTTGAATTGCAACGAGCTCATCAAACCTTTTTTAAAGATAGGACTGTTTACTATTCAACTTTTCCGATTCAAGAACAGGCCACAAAGGGTCAACCAGAAGGAAAAGGTTGGAAATATGAACTGAAAGCAGTTTATGTGGTAAGTTTAATGGATTTTACTTTTGATCAATCAGCAGATTTTCATCATGTGGTTGAATTAAAAAATCAAAGAAATGAGGTATTCTATGATAAGTTGAAATTTATCTATTTGGAACTACCGAAATTTAAAAAATCTGAACAAGAACTTTCTAATCATTTTGATAAATGGATTTACATTCTAAATAGATTAGAAAGTTTTACTGAAGCACCAAAATTCTATCAAGAGTATATTTTTAAAAGAGTTTTTGAAATTACCGAATACACAGCATTGGCAAAGGAAGAACAAATGAGATATGAAGAGGATTTAAAAATCTTTAGAGATTATTTAAATACTTTGGACACTGCAGAAGCTAAAGGAAGAGAGGAAGGTAGAAAAGAAGGTGTTCTTGAAGGGGAAAGAAGAAAGGCTATAGAAACTGCAAAATCAATGTTGAGTGATGGCTTACCTCCAGAAAAAATCTCTATTTACACAGGTTTAACGGTTGAAGAGATCAGCCAATTGAAATAAAGAAAAACCACTTGTATTTATAAATACAAGTGGTTTTTTCTTTATGATTACTTTTTTATTTACTTACTTTCACCTTCTGATTCTCCTTCAAAATTCTCTCCTTCTGTTTCTTCGTCAACCCTTGCTTATAATATGTTTCAGGTTTCCAATACTCAAAGGTTTTCTTCATATCAGGATCATCCACATCCAAGCTTAAATCGCAATCAAAACGAGTAAGGATAGAGTGGTTATGCGACCAAGTAGTTGCATTTACAAAATGGGAAATACCCCAAGTGATTCCTCTACCGTTGCCATTACTATCAAATGCATCGGGAATATACGGGCCAGCCGCTGTTGGCATTAAAGAACTAATAGAAGCAATCTCAAAATTTACCCCATCTTCAGCATACTGAATAGTGAAATGCTCATTGCCATCCTTAATCACTAAAGCTGCAATACCGTCTTTAAATGGGAATAAAGTGGTTTCGTGTCCAGAAGTAATGATCGGGTTCAACGGATGCTTTTCGAATGGACCAAGTGGATCATCAGCGACAGCTAAACCTTGCATTCTAACTAAATTAGGGTCGCCATCAAAGTCCGATTTATAATACAGATAGATCTTGCCTTTGTATACTAATGGATATGGATCGTGAATAGAATATTGATCCCATTCTCCTTCTTTACCATTCGGGATCACAATCTTATTTGCTGGTGTCCAAGGACCGTCAGGAGAATCGGCGTAAGAAACGGCTACCGGGCAATCGTCACCACGCTTACCACTTGCCTCCATAAATCCTTGATAATACAAATAGAACTTCCCTTTCCACTTTAAAATATCTGTGGTAGTGACCGATCTCCAACCCACATTTGGTTTTGGAGGACGAGGAACAGCTACACCTTGTTCTTTCCAAGTAAAGCCATCTTTACTCGTAGCGTACCAAATATCGGATAAATCCCAATCGCTCGATGGGATGGTATCGTTACAGTTTTTAGCTCCTTTTGGAGAAGTAGGTGTATGTCGTTTAGTATACCATACATAATACTGACCATTCTCAAAAATGATTTTCGACGGATCTCTTCTCGAAATTGTACCGTCATGATCGTTATAATCGAAACCCTTTAGTTCGGTGTATTTAAATTGAGAATACAACTCGTTGTGTTCTGGTCGTGGAGCGGAATACGAATAGTTTCTTTCCATCGATCGGCTTAACATTCTATCCGTTGGTTTTTCTTTAGGAAGAATAAACGGAAAGGCCGACGTATTTTCTGGTTGATCTTTTATTGACTGACAACCAAAGTTACTGCACAGTATTAATAATAGCAGATAGCCAAGTTTTGTTTGTGTTTTAAAATTCATTTTTTCAATACTTAAGTTCTTTATAAAAATACGATCAATTGATGTGATGTAGTGAGGGGGGATAATGGGAAAATCAAGGGGTATATAAATTGATGAGTTTCCCCCACTTTTCTTCTAATTCAAAGGAAAATACTTCCATATTAAAATCAAATTATTTGATATAGACACGAACTAAACATTTCCACTAATACGTATCAAAAACATTAATTTTTGATTGATTTGTGCACATTTGAATCGAATATTCATCAACAAAAAGAGAAATAAGCACTTTTTAGTGAAAAGTAGAAGTGGGGTATTTGTATAACATCGTTTAAAACGACATCGAAAGGGAGGGTAATGAAACAGAAATACCCCCTTTTTTAGATTTTATTTTTACCCCACAATTTCTGAATCATTATTCCGTACTGTTAATTTTCGTGAAACTACATTTGAATCGAAATGTATTTTTAATGAATTATTAACTGAACATGTTGAAATTTTTTACAAACATGTTGTGCTTGAGATCTCTCTATCTATGGACGTTGCTATTGGCAATTACCTTATCATTTAAGGTATCCGCACAACAAAACCAAAATCTAATTTCAGGTAAAATAGTTGATGAAAACGACCAACCTTTACCTGGCGTGAATGTAGTAATCGAAGGAACAAGCAAAGGTACGATCACTGACTTTAGTGGTGTCTTCAAGCTGCAAGTATTTAACAAGAACGCAAAACTAGAAATCTCTTCTATTGGCTATGAAACACAAACAATAGCGTTAGAAGGAAAAAAAATAATCAATCTAAAAATGGAGTTGGATGTGCAAGCATTGGACGAAGTAGTAGTAATTGGTTATGGCGAACAGAAAAAGAAAGAAGTTACCGGAGCTGTAGGCCGAGTTTCTGGAGAAGAAATTCTGAATGTGTCTACTTCTGATGTGGGGGGCGCATTGCAAGGACAAATTGCAGGTGTGAACGTACAAGCTTCATCGGGTCAACCTGGTGCAACAGCAAACATTATGATTCGTGGTTTGAGTTCTATCACAGGGTCAAGTACTCCTTTATATGTAGTCGACGGCGTACCATTTGATGGTGACCCGGGTTTATCACCTTACGAAATTGCTTCCATTGATGTATTAAAAGATGCGGCTTCAGCTGCGATTTATGGTACAAGAGGTGCTTCGGGTGTGATCTTAATTACCACAAAGAAAGGTCACGAAGGCGAAATGAAAATTAATTTCGACGGATATTATGGTGTGCAAAAAATCACGAACGGAGTACATTTAATGAATTTCGAAGAGTATATATATGCAGAGATGTTGCGTATAGAAAACACCGATCCTAAGGCACATTCTGAAAACTTGTGGTTACCCATTTCGGAAAACCCAGCGACGTTTACCAACAATACTAGAATGTCGGATGTTATTTTTCAGGATAATGCACCCGTACAAAACTACAACTTAACAGCATCGGGTGGTAGAGCCGGTATGAGATATAATGTAAACGCCAATTACTTCTCTCAAGATGGTTCAATTATCAATTCTGGTTTTGAAAGAATGAGTTTGAGAGCCAATAATACCTACAAGAAAAAGAAGTTTACCCTTTCGACCAACTTAGCACTAAAAAGAGAAACAAGAAGGTTTACACCTCAAACGCTTTTAACCGATGCGTATAAATATAAGCCTTACCAACAACCAATTGATCCGAATCAGGAAACGATTGTTTCTCAAAGTGATTTGGAAAATACAGAATCAAATGATATTCAAAACATGAGTTTCTTGATGTCGAAATTAAAGCGTCAGGACGAAAGTGTGATCAATCAAATCAATTATAACTTGAAGTTGGATTATGATTTAATCAAAGGGCTAAAACTTTCTTCAAGATTCGGTGGAGCCATTACAGAAGGCACGCGTGAAATCATTGAACCGAATATTAAATCATACACTGCCCAAGGAAAAGAAGTTACTATTCGTAATTATAGATCGGGTGTAAGAAATGTGAGTAGCTCAAGAGATAACTGGTCTTGGGAAAACTCAATCAACTATACCAAAAAAGTAGGAGGACATCAATTTAAAGTATTGGGGGTATTCTCTTTAGAAAGCTATAATTATGGTTCATTCTATGGTCAGAAAAAAGATCTAGTAAGTAATGAGATAACAGTGTTGGATGGAGCAACAAGTGATCCGTTAGCAGGAAATGAAACTGGTTTCAATCAGAATAAAACAAACAACTTGATTGGTATGTTGGGCCGTTTTCAATACAACTACAAAGGACGTTATTTATTAAGTGCATCGGTAAGAAGAGATGGATCTTCTAGATTCTCTGAGCAAAATAGATGGGGTGTTTTTCCTTCTTTATCGGTAGGTTGGAATATTTCCGAAGAAGCGTTCTGGGGAGGAGGTTTGAAAGACCACTTCAATGTATTTAAGCTAAGAGGTAGTTATGGTACAACAGGTAACCAAAACTTCTTAGATTACAGTAATGCCACTGCTATTTTCTTAAATAAAGATTATGTATTTGGTACAGCAACCAACGAGAATCTTCAGGTGGGTGCCACTCAGGTTAACTTTGCGAACGTGAATGTGCAATGGGAAACAACAATACAATCCAACATTGGTATTGACTTCGGTTTCTTTAATAACAAACTGACTTTCACAGCAGATGTATACAATACTGACAAGCAAGATATGTTATTCCCAGTACTTATTCCTGCTTCTACAGGTGGTGGAATTAACCCGACGGTAGTCTTGAACGTGGGTAACATGAATAACAAAGGGGTAGAACTTACAGCCAACTATAAGCACATTGGTAAGAAAGGATTCGACTGGAACATTGGTGGTACTTTCTCTAAAAATGAGAACAAGATTACCAAGATGGCAGGGGCCAATAAAGTGGCTTATTTAAATGGTAGTGTAGCCGTTGCCGTAGGATCAAACGCTCAAGATAAGTTATCGGTATTGAAAGAAGGATATGAAGCAGGTGCTTTCTTCCTAGTTCAGTCAGATGGTATCCTTTCAACTCAAGAAGAAGTGGATGCTTACAATGAATACTTTGGTGCTGAGGTAGCCAAACTAGGTGATTTAAAATTGGTAGATCAGCCAACGATAGATACTACTGGTGATGGTATCCCAGACACAGGAGACAGACAAATTGATGATGAAGATAGAGTGTACGCAGGTTCGGGTATGCCAGATTTTGAAGTCGGTTTAAATATGGGAGCCTCTTATAAAGGATTTGATATTTCAGTTCAATTCTATGGAGCATTTGGTGGTGAAGTGATCAACGGTAACAAAGCATTTGCTTATCAAGAAGGTGTCCATAAAGATCTTGTTTACCAATGGACGGAGCAAAATCCAACAACAAATGTACCTGCTTATAGAGGTGGTGGACACGAAAACTATAGAGGTCGTAACGATATCTATTTAGAAGACGGTTCTTTTGTTCGTCTTAGAAATGTAACTATTGGTTACATGTTGCCAGAAAATCTTAATAAGAAAATGGGCATCAGTAAATTCAGAATTTATGCTACGGCGATCAACCCACTAACATTTACCAATTACACAGGTTACGATCCGGAAGTAGGTAATAATGGATTGAGTTCTAGAGGTATCGACAGAGGTACATATCCAGTAACAGCATCGTATAGAGTAGGTTTACAATTCGGCTTCTAAACTAAACAAGAATGAAAAAATTAATCAACATAATCATAGCGGGAGTTTTCTTAATCCCATCCATGTGGTCTTGTGCAGGCTTTTTAGACGAGACCAACCCCAATGCCATGACGACCAGTATCTTCGGTACCACTCCAGAAGAACTCAACATGGGTCTAACATCGGTTTACAGTACTTTTAAGGAGAAGAACCTATTGGCGATTATCCAAGAGTACAATAGAGATGATATGACAATTATTGGTGTTGCCAAAGCATTGCCAACCAATAATGAGTTTTACTATAAAACATTTAACTCGGCAACATCCATAGTAAGTGATAAATGGTCGAGATTATATAAAGGAATCTTCAGGGCAAATCAGGTTATCGAAAACTATTATCAAGTATACCCTGAGGAATTGGAATTGGATTTAGCGGGTGAGGAAGTGATTATCGAAGATGAAAACGATACGCACCGTTACATCATCGCCCAAGCTCGTTTCTTTAGAGGGCTATTCCACTTCTACTTGCATTCATCATTCAATGAAGGAAGCATAATAATTTATGATTTTATTCCAGAAAATGAGACGGATTTCTACCAACATTTACAAGACGAAAGTGTAGTGAGAGAGTTCTTTTTGAAAGAATTAGAGTTCGCTAAAAATAACTTACCTATTGCATGGGACGGTATGGATAAAGGTCGTGTAACCGCTGGGGCAGCAGCATCAGTGATGGGACAGAGTTATTTATACAGTGGCGAATATGAAAAAGCAGCAGAATATCTAAAAGATGTGATCGATAATTATGGATACACATTAACAGAGAACATCAATGATAATTTTAGTGAGTATGGTGAGTTTAATTCAGAATCTATTTTAGAGATTTCTTACTCGAATACTTACAATCAGGAGTTCAACGGAGGCGACGATGCACAAACTGCCAACGACCTTCCTCAAGCGTATAGTTTTGTAGGTGGATTTGGTGGTCATCAGCCAAGTTTATGGTTAACTATGGCCTATAAGAACGATCCTATGGACCCAACAGACAATAGAAATTACTACGAAAATGATGAAGGGAATATGGTATTAAGACCTTATTCGCTTAGAACATCGTATTCTATTGCTTTGGTTGATGATATCGTTCCTTATTATCAAACACTTCCTTTTGAGCAGCCGCAACCTTTTAGAAATCAAAGAACCTCTTATTTCAGAAAACATACTCGATGGGAGACGCATACTTCAGAAATCGAAAATGGTTTGGTACGTTCTGGTCTTAATGTTAGAGTACTTCGTTTGGCAGATGTGTATTTAATGTATGCTGAAGCGATGATCAAAGGAGGAAAAGATGATGCAGGATTGGCTGAAGCGTTGAAATATATCAACAAAGTACGTTATCGTTCTGCTTTAGAGTTGATTGGTCCTTCGGCATCAAGCGAATATTCTTCTTCTCAACACAATGAAATGGTGTATACAGCACAAACGTTAATGGAGCATTTGATGTACATCGAAAGACCTTTAGAATTGTCGTTGGAAGGTCACGCCATTCGTCAGATTGACTTGAGAAGATGGGGAATTACCAAACAACGTTTCGAGGATTTATCCACTAGAGAATATCATGTGGGTACATACTCTGCGGTCGGTTCCGATGGTAAAACCATCAATAAATGGGGATCTGTACTATTTGATGGAGCATCAGATAATAACGCAGTGAATAAAAATGAGTTTGGTATTTCAGCGGTGAACTACGTGAACTCATTACACGATTACTGGCCTCTTCCAAACGCAGAAACTATTTCAAACCCTAATTTCAATTAGGATCCAAAGAAATAAACTAAAGACAGAACAATGAAAAAAATTAAATATATCATAGGTATTCTAATGGTTATGGGCTTTATAAGCTGTAATCAGAAAGAGTATGTGGCACCTTCGGAGTTTTCGGATGTAAAGTGGTACACAAGTAAATCCAATAACAACTTTACATTTACCGATACTATGTTTGTTGGGGTCAATAATTTCATCGGTTTCACTGACCTTTCTAGAGGTACGGTAGAACACAATTGGTATGTTCCAGCATCAGCTAAGTTTTTGGAAGGACCGATTTCGAATAAGGTAAAAGATTTCACTCCATATATTATTAATGATGGGGAATTGATGTCATCAGATCCAACCGTAAATGTATTGTTTACAGAAGCTCCTCCGAAAAAGGAAAATGGAGAAGATTCAATCCTTACGGTGAAACTATACAATACGTTTAGAGATTCAGTTTCTTTTACTGGTTTCGATACTTTGGAAGCGGAGTACATCAATGGACTTTGGGTGATCGAAAACGATTTTAAAGTGAAAGTATTTGATTCTGTGGAGGTAGACATGACGATCACTAAAGAGTCGGGGGAAACGTTTGATAATTACGATGATTCCACTGCCGTATTTGAAGTAGAATTTGGAGAGAAAGTCACGTTCACAGATATTTCTACTGTAGGTGATCCGGATGCTCGTACGTGGAAAATTGCGGGTAAGGAATATACAGACGAAACCGTTACAGTAACAACAAGTGCATTGGGAAGACTGAATGTGATGTTGACTGCTAGAAGAGAGAATCCAGCACTTCCTGCAGGTATGCGACAATATACGGTAGCAGGTAAAATTATGGTGGTGCCATCAAGTAAGCCGTTTGCTTTGGCAAGTACAGTAGATGAATTAGAGGATCAGACGATACAGTTTACTTACAATGGTTTGTTCAAAGATTTTACTTCAGCAGATGCAAAAGCATTCTTTACAGCAACAGTAAATGGTAATGAAACAGCTATCGATTTTATCGGAAGAGATGAGGGAAGTAATGCCACGATCAACATCAAATTATCGGAGACGATTTATAGTAATGATGTGGTGGTCATCAAATACAATGGGGGATTAAAAGCGACTGATGGACGTGAAAGTGGTGCTTTCGAAGAAACAGTCAACATGCACGAGGTGGTGTTATTGGACAAAGAAACATCAAAATTCAGTAACGATGATAACGATATGTGGATTGTTGCAGCCAATACGCTTTCTAATCCAAATGCATCCATCACTTTAGGTACGGAAGAAGATGGATCGACACATATGGTGCTTCAAAAATTAGGAGCTGGTCCATTACAGTTAGAAGGTAGAGGTGGATTATTCAACCTTCAGCAAGGAAAGAAATACTTGATTAAGTTTAAGATTTGGGCACCTGTGGGAGCAGGAGGTTATAAAATCTATATGGTAGACGATAGATGGCACGAGCATAAATGGTTGGCACAAGAAAACCCTGCAGAAGAATGGGTAGAAGCAGAATACATTTATGAGAAAACATCTGCCGATAAACAAGGGGCATTATTGATTATGAACCTTGGTGGATTTGGTCCATTTAAAGTAAAAGAAATTACCGTAAGGGAAGCTGATATAAGACCAATTGAATAGAGTTAGATTAACAATTTGAACAATTGATGAAACCGATTTTGGGCAATTTTCCAAAATCGGTTTCTCTTTATTAAATGTAATAACGAATACAAAAGACTTTTTTTTAGGGGGGTATTTCTGATTTTAATATATCCCGAAGAAACTCAAAACCCTTTATATCCATATCAATAAGCCACTTTATCTAGATTTGAAATAACATATTTATTGGACTATATGATGATGAAATATATAACAAGATCAACTATTGGGATTGCACTATTAATCTCATTTCTATATATCAAAAGTTGTAGTGATATTGATAAACCCAATGTGATTATTATACTTACCGACGATATGGGTTATGGTGATATTGCCGCACATGGAAATAAAGATATTTCAACACCTCATATCGACCAACTACATGATGAAAGTTTAAGGCTAACGAATTTCCATGTAAATCCTACATGTGCGCCTTCAAGAAGTTCTTTGATGACAGGAAAAGATGCCAATCGTGTAGGTGTGTGGCATACGGTGATGGGAAGGTCATTACTCTATGAAGAAGAGGAAACAATGGCAGATGTATTTTCTGCCAATAATTATGCAACAGGCTTATTTGGGAAATGGCATTTAGGCGATAATTATCCATTTGCCTCACAATATAGAGGGTTTCAAGAAGTTTTAACTCATGGTGGAGGAGGAGTCGGACAAACGCCAGATTATTGGAACAACGATTACTTTGATGATGTGTACCTAAGAAATGGTCAAGAAGAAAAAGTGGAAGGGTATTGTACCGATGTGTGGTTTAGAGAAGCCTTGGCTTTTATCAAAGAGAATAAAGAAAATCCGTTCTTTTGTTATATTTCAACCAATGCACCTCACTCTCCATTAAATGTCCCTTTCTCGTATGCTGAACCTTATCTTAAAAAAGGAATTCAAGAAGATAGAGCCAAGTTCTACGGTATGATTTCTAATATCGATGATAATGTAGGCAAATTGAGGAAAAAGCTGGAAGAATGGGGTATTGCAGATAATACCATTTTGATATTCATGTCGGATAATGGTACTGCAAATGGAGCTAAATTAAAGGGAAAGCAACTATTAAGTGGCTACAATGCCAATATGAGGGGAGTGAAAGGTAGTCCCTATGATGGAGGACACCGAGTCCCATTTTATGTGCATTGGAAGAATGGGAATTTGAATCATGGAATAGATATCCATCAGCTTACTGCACATATTGATGTGCTTCCGACACTGATAAAAATGTGTGGTTTATCGAATGTCCCAACTATAAATTTTGATGGTATAGATCTATCCCAAATATTTCTGGGTAGTGAAGAAAATTTAGATGTCAATCGAATACTAATTGGTGATTCTCAACGCTTAGAAACACCTAAGAAATGGCGTAACTCCTATGTGATGATGGGGCAATGGCGATTAATTAATGGGACAGAATTATATAATTTAAAAAGGGATCCCTCTCAGGTAAAAAATGTATTTGATTTAGAACATCAGATAGTGAAACAATTAAAGGAAGCTTACGAAAAACATTGGGTAGAAATCTCCCCATCATTTCATCGCTTTGCTTACATCAAATTGGGGAATGATGTCGAGAAAATATCAAAGTTGACGGCCCATGATTGGCATGTTGAAGAACAACATAAAATTCCGTGGAACCAACAATTAATTCGAAAAGGACAAGAAGGAACTGGGCATTGGAAAGTAGATTTTGTCAAAGAGGGGAAGTATAAGATTGTGTTAAGACGATGGCCAAAAGAAGTGAATTTGCCATTAAATGCACAAACTAGACCCTTCTACTCAGACTACTGTGATTATCATTTAGTGGAAGGTAAGAAAATGGAATTCACCAATGCTTATTTAACCGTAGGCAATAAAACATGGGAACAAAAAGTGCAACCTAATGCTGCATCCGTAAGTTTTGATGTAGAGTTAAGAAAAGGAGCAACGGAAATGACGGCTTCCTTTAAAACATCAGATAATGTGTTGCAAGGTGCTTATTATGTGTATGTAGAGAAATTAGGAATGTTTAAAAGCCTATAATTTGGTTTACACGGCAGTGAAGTTTGAGTTGTTCAATTCTCCTTTTCCATCGAAGGAATACGCTGCCAATAAACCTCCTTTGGCTACGCTATAATCTAGACAACATACATTGTTTTTATAAATATTAGGTTTGTTTTTTAACCAATAGTGTCCAAAGAAAACAGGTTTCTCCTCAGAAGCATAAAATGAATTTTCGGTGATAGCTGTATGTTCTATGGGTTCATCAGAAAGTTGTTCGACAGGATGGACACTAATGGACTGATACGTCATGCCTTCCATATTTTCCCACCACTTATAACGAATTTCTTTTCGCTCATTTCCGTCTTTATCAAAAAAGGATATTCCATCTGGTAATTGTAGTTCTTTCCCCTTTAATGTCTGTTCCACAGCATTAGTAAACGGCGTATTCTTAATCGTCGATTTTTCGATTAATTCAGGGGTTAATCGATCGTTTTCTAGAAATGATCTTAGTAAATCTATATTCTTTTGATCCCAGCAAGCATGCACCACTCTTAGGTCATCATTCTCATAATATAAAGGCAAAGTGAGGAACCACTCTATATACTCCTCGTATTCTTTTTGTCTGTTTTGAAACTGCTTTAGTGTTTCATAATGTTGAATGATGTTCTTAATTAAATGCGGTCTCAAATGTCCTCCGCTAAATTTATGCAAATGAAAACAGATCGCATTGTATTCATGATTACCCATTACCGCAATCGCATGACCATGATCCACCATCGGTTTTACAATCTCTAAAGTCTCTCTAATTTTTGGTCCTCTATCAATAAAGTCTCCCACAAAAATGATTTTTCGAGAAGAGTGTTGGTAAATCCCATCAATTTTTTGATAATGAAGTTGGGTGAGTAACTGTTCTAGTTCATCGGCATGTCCATGAATATCGCCTATTAAGTCGTACATTTTAATTTGGTTTTGAGTAAAAAGTGAGTGGTTGATTTTGGTCTTATAAAGATAATAGGCTTTGGGACAATTTTTCTATCATTCTTATTTTATCTAAAAGTTTCTATTGATGCACATTGAAGCTTCAAAAATACTTTATCGAAGGATGATGATAGATTTTTAGATTTTCTGCTATTTAGTGCTCATTGATGTCAAATACGTGTTATTCATGATCAAAAATATGTTCTTTAATTTTAACAAAACAACCGATATTTACACCCATTACTTACTACCTAATTTTTACCAGTGCTTTTTCGATCCGAACAAAAGAGTATAGATATATTCGATATGCGAATAATAAAGAAGAATTGTACGATCATAAAAAAGACCCTTTCGAAAAGAACAATGTAGCGAAAGATAAAAAGTACAAAGCAATAAAAGCAAAACTATCTATGCTGTTGGACAATGAAATTTATCCGACAAAATAAACGACTTATTAGAAATGAATTATACGATCATAGAAAGGATAAATACGAATGGAAAAATGTGGCTTCCAAAAAGAAATATCAAAAAGTGAAAGCACAATTGAAACAAGAAATGTTTGATATTATTGGAGAAAGTGTTCCTCAGTAATAAGTTTTACGCAGCTAGTATCTCTTTAAATTCAGTGATAATGGTTTTATCAAGTTCTATGTTTTGCAATATAGAATCAAGCATAAAAGTGATTTTATCTTTAGATAATTGATCAAAATGATAAGTGTCTTGCCATACTAAAATATGAATTAGATTTGCATGTTCATGCTTTATTTTAGCATAAACACCATAATTCATTCTTAGTTTTAGCAATTTATCATCAATTTCAAGAATATCATTTGCTGAAGTGGCTAGCGAAGAAATGTTTTTCATAATAGGCACATTATAAGTAGTATATGTTATTACGTGTGATCAATAGTTTGTATTGTTAATTATCAATTTAATCAAATGATTTTGTTAGAATAATTATAATTATTAGAGTTAATAAAGTATTTGTGATGTTTTATTGCTTATTACTAACATTCTGATTTAGAGGTGATTTAAAGTTTTATTCTTTAAAAGCAGACAAGGTGGATACATACTAGATACAAAGCTTATCAAGTAATTGTTTCTTGTACTTCTGCCCTATAGGCACCTGATGATCCAAAAGTTGAACAGTATTCCCCTCAATACTTGAAATACAATTTTCGTTGATGATAAACGATTTATGTATCCTCATAAAACTCCCCTTATCTTTTAAAAAGTCTTCATAATAAGAGAGTTTTTGATAACTCACGATGGTTTGTTCTTTCAACACTAATTTGACATAATTTCCTAGTGCTTCGATTATCAAAAGGTCTTTCGGATCAATACTAACTAACTTTTTATCTGCCTTTACAAAAAACTGATTTTTGGTTTCTTTTCTTTCTTCAGATACATCATCCAATTTATTTATAGCGGATAAAAAACGAGGAAAACCAAAAGGCTTTAATAGATAATCGACTACATTGAGTTCGAACCCTTCCACCGCAAATTCTTTATAAGCAGAAGTAACAATTACTTTTGGAGCCTTTGATAGAGATCGTAACAATTCAAACCCACTTATTTTAGGCATATTGATGTCTAAGAAAATCAGTTCAATATCGCTACCATGCAATAATTCCATAGCTTCGAAAGCATCGTAAGCATTACCACATTTTTCTAAATAAGTGATCTTCTCACAATACCCCTCAATAATTCTATGAGCAATAGGTTCGTCGTCTATAATGATGAATTTCATGATAAGTCGATAGTCAAAAGAGTTTTATATGTATTTACGCTTTTAATTTCGTCGAATGTGTATTTATTCGGGTAGATCAATTCCAATCGTTTTTTCAGATTTTCCAATCCAATTCCCACACGGTTATCTTGCATGGCTCTATCAAAGTTGTTTTCGATAGTGAAACTAACTGAATTCCCAGCCTCCTCAATTTCTATAAAAATATAGGCATTTTCAATAAGGGTTTCTACTCCATGCTTAAAAGCATTTTCCACCAAAATGATGTACAAAAGAGGAGCAATTTGAAAATCAGAAATAACCGAATTGATAAAATGTACCTGCACATTCTTCTGATACCTTATTTTATGTAATTCTATATAATTTTCTAAATATTGAATTTCATCTTGAATAGGAACCCTTTCTTCTTTCCCTTCGTAGATGGTGTAGCGCATCATATCACCTAACTTTAATACGACCTCAGGTGCTTTATCCGATTTCTCTACAGTCAATCCATAGAGGTTGTTTAAAGTATTGAAAAAGAAGTGTGGGTTAATCTGACTTTTCAACAATTGTAGTTCAGCTTTCGCTTTTTCGTTTTTAAGCGATTTGATCCACCTCCATTGTTCATAGATCCAAAGTGTAAAAAGAATAGGGATAGAAATACCAATTAAGTTCTGAATATGCTCAAATTTTTCTTCACCCTCATAAAATATATTGGCATATAAAACTACCCCTAGTAATGCACCGAAATATCCTTTTGAATACTTTATGAAAAAGCTTGGCATGATGAAATAAACAAGAATACTAAACCAAGACACTGCAAAGGATAAAGTCAGGTAATTCTGAGGTTTGTCTGCACTTTCATCATAGATATTGATAAAAATGAGGAAAAGGAATAATCCAGCAATCTTTAGTAATACGGGTACTTTTGTTTTCAAATAATTAAAGTGATGTGTCACCAAAGAAGCCACGATCGCCCAAAATAGATAGACCGAAACAATCTCCTCCATATTTCCATACGGTATGATGATCATGTCTAAAAAAGTCATGAGCACCATAATAAGGAAGATTGCAGAAGAGCCAATAATGATGGATCTCCCATAGCGTTGTATTTTATTTTTCATACTTCTAATCTCGGTCATACCTGTAATGTACCCAATTTTTTTATTTGAACGCGTTGATTTGCATGATGAACACTTGTGTCAAGGACAATATTATAAAGGTTAAAAGTAGGTTTCTGTAAAATTGTTACAAGAATCAGTAATCGGGTTAAATGGATCATAAGTTTTTGTAAGATCTTTGAAATGAACAAAAACTCTCATTAAAATGCCTAATAAAAACGTTATCTTTTGCGACCCTAAACTTTTAGAAAAAGACTTAAGTGGAAAGACTTATGTCGTAACCGGAGCGAATTCTGGAGTAGGATTCGAAACCACTCAACAATTGGTAAAACAAGGTGCACATGTTGTGATGGCATGTCGTAGAGTGGATGCTGGTAAAGAAGTAGCACAAGGTTTTTCTATTTATAAAGGAAGTTACGAGATCATGAGGTGCGATTTAGCTGATCTACAATCTGTAAGAGATTTTGTAGAAGAATTTCTATCTAAACATAAAAAGTTAGATGGATTGGCTTGTAATGCCGGTATGGTAAACATGGAAAACACTCCCAAGTATACCAAAGATGGTTTCGAAATAACCATGGCAGCAAGCTTTTACGGACATTTCCTGTTAACCGAATTACTATTAGAAACCCTAAAAAACACAACAAACTCTCGAATGCTTATTTTGTCTTCAGTGGCGCATGCCGGTAGTAAGAAAAAGAGATACCAACTTCATTTCGAAGATTTAGAATGGAAGACAAGAAAGTATAACAATTTTGATGCATATAGTGAAGCTAAAGTGGCTTCCATACTATATGCAAAAGAATTGGCTGATCGATTAAAAGACACAAGTGTGACTACTTACTCCGTTCACCCAGGTTGGGCAAGATCGAATTTTGGTGGAGGCGGAAACCCCTTTGTTAAAGTGATGATGACCCTAGCAAAACCTATTTTTACTATGCTAAACTTTAGCGATAGTAGTTGGGAATCAGCACAAACCTCCTTACATTGTCTATTATCCGAAGATGCCCCAAAACACTCTGGTAAATATTTTAGTCAGCATAGCGTTTTGTACAACGACAAAGAATGTAAAAAGGGAGGTTGGCCAATGCAAACGCCTAACCCTCATGCAGACGATATGAATGATGCCCACAAGATTGTAAATGTAACCAGAGGATTAGTAGGTTTAAATTAATTACTACCATGTCTGATATTCTAAGAATTAAAAGTATTGCTCAGTTCCATGAAATATTGGGTTTACCCTCTCCAAATCACCCTTTAATATCTCTAATTCAAGACTCCGATGTCAAGAATCTCGAATTTGATGATGACTTATTTGATATAAGGTTTTCCTCATCCATGTATACCATCATGTTTAAAGACAAGATAAGTGGTTCGTTAGGGTATGGTCGAAATTCTTACGATTATCAAGAAGGAACTTTAATTTTTGCTAATCCCAATCAGGTATTTACTACACCGAAAAAAGAAGATCTAAAAGGAAAGGAAGGGTGGACTTTATTATTTCATCCTGACTTACTGCTTAAATCCAATATGTATAATCAGATGGAGAGTTATACTTTTTTCGACTATGAAGTAAATGAGGCTTTACATTTATCAAAAAGAGAAGAGGATTATATCACAAATATTATTGATCAGATACGTTCAGAATATTCACAGAATATAGACAAACACAGTCAGAATCTTATACTCTCCAATTTGGAGTTGTTTCTGAACTACTGCATGCGTTTTTATGATCGTCAGTTTTATACCCGTACTAATTTAAATACAGATTTAGTAGGTGATTTCCGTTCGAAACTGAAGGCCTATTTTAAGTCAGAACAAATCGTAAAAAAGGGCTTGCCTTCTTCTAACTATTTTGGAAAAATGCTGAACATGTCGCCCAACTATTTAAGTGATTTATTGAAGAAAGAAACAGGTATCGGTATAAAAGAACATATTGATGCTTATGTAGTGAAAAAGGCAAAAAACATACTCCTAAGTTCTAATCAAACAGTAGGGGAAATTGCTTTTACTTTAGGCTTTGAATACCCTCAGAGTTTTACCCGTATGTTTAAGAAAAAAACAGGGTATAGCCCAAATGAGTATCGAGCTATGAATTGATTCATCTCGAATTATATCCATCAATATCAAATAAATAATTGGCCTGAATGACTTGCATGTAAATGGAGTATTAGGCACTGCTATCTCAATTTTATCAATCTAAATATCAGAAAAATGACCGCACAAGAAGCTTTTGACAATCTAGATCCTCAGGGTTGGGCACAACAACCCGCACATGTAAGACTTCATCTTTTAGAAGACGTAAGAGACCGAATGCGTTTGTTCGCAAAAGATCTTGCTCGAGAAGATGGAATAATGAAAAACGGACTGATCGGGGAAGATTTATACACAGAAGGTATGAACCTTATTGCGACTGTTGTCCCCGTGGCAAATACGCTTACGGCCTGTATTCATTTGTACGAGAACATCATAAAAGGACACATGCCGTCACCCGAAAAAATCACAAAAATCAATGATCAAATTTATGATATTGAAGTCAAGCCTTTGGATGCGAAAGATAGATTGATGGCGGCGAGTCAGAAAATGCATTTAAGAGTGAAAGGAGAGCCCAAACAAGTGAATCCAATGGATAAACCTGCAGGAATTATAGCGGTATCGGGTGCAGGAAATTACAGTAGTTCCTTGGAAATGGTGAAAGCAATGTTTTTAGAAAATAAAGCGGTAATCCATAAACCACATCAACTGAATGCAAAAACTGACGAGGTTTGGGAAAAGATATTTGAACCATTGATAGAAGCGAAAGCGATCGCGTTTATTGATCATACCGAGGGCAGGGCAATGACTACTCTCGAAGGGTTGGATAAAATATACTTTACTGGGTCAACAGCTGTAGCAAAAGCAATTGATGCGGCATCAAGCACTCCTCTTGTATCCGAGTGTGGAGGTAACAACCCTTGTATTATTGTACCGGGTGATCAACCATGGTCAAAGAAAGAAATTGAGCATCAGGCCATTCAGATTGCCACTATTTCTAAACTAAATGGAGGGGCAGTATGTGGAAGAATTCAAACCTTAGTGACATCTAAAAATTGGTCGCAAAGAGAAGAGTTTTTGGATGCACTCGAAAAGGCAATTGAAGAACAAACTCCAGCAGCAGGAACCTATTATCCTGGATCAGATAAAGTATTAGAGAAATTTATGTCGTTTTATCCAGAAGCTAAAGTGATTAAGCCAGAAGGAGGAAAATATAAAAGCGGAGATTTTGTGGTGATCAGAGATATAGAGCAAGATAGTTTTGCTGTTAAGAACGAAGCCTTTTGTCAGATTATTGATGAAGTGGCTTTGGATGTTCCATCAAATGCTGAAGAGTTTTTACCTCATGCTGTAGAATTTTGTAATACTAAATTATTAGGCACTTTGGGTAGCTGCATATTAATTGATGAAAAAACGAAGAAACATCATAAAACAGCTCTAGATTTAGCAGTGACGGATATGAAATACGGTGCAGTAACTGTCAATACAATGCCGCCATTAGTTTTCTTGAGCCCTTATTTAACTTGGGGTGGTAACGAAGAAGGAAAAGAGTTTGTTTCGGGTATCGGTAACTTTGGAAATGCTTATTGTTTCGAAAACATTGAAAAATCTATTTTAGAAGATCAGTTTGTTTCCATGGGACATATGATGAACACCAGTAAAAAAGCCTTTGAGCATTTAGGTACTAACATGGCTGATTTTGCCATGCGTCCTTCATGGGGAAAACTAACGAAGATGTTGGGAACAACTGTGGTGGATAATTTGAAGGGGAAGGATTTTTAATCGAATAATTAAAAGATAGATAGTCTAAAGTATTAATTACCTAGTTTAAATTTATTAGACTAGGTTTTTATTTATTTAGATGACTATAAAATGGTTAGTTGTTTTCAAGTTTAATAGATAAGTTTTTTTTGTTGTCAAATTTTACAATAACACTGTTGTAATATACAATTTTGTTGGTTTTGAAATGCCCAATTTTGCAGAGTATTAAAACAATAAAAAAGACAAAATGAAAATTTCAAACCATTACAAAATCATAGGCTTCTTAGCCTTCTTATGTGCATTAATCTTTGCTTATAAAACTCCTCAAAAGGAAGTGATTAATGAGTTGACAATATCAAATGATAATCAAGAGGAAGCTATAAAATTAGCAAAATGGGCCATGCCAATGGTTTCCTTCTTTTCACAAAAAGAAGCGAATAAACGAGATATGGGAGCCCTTTCAAATCAGATTTTATATTGGTCGAAACCTTTTGATCATAATAATAAAATTCTAACCCCAAATGATGTTGTATTATATATTTCTACTTCAATAGAAACATTTAATGGACCCATGGTATTAGAAATACCAAAGGAAGAAGAAAATATAGGTTTATTTGGTTCCATCCTAGATCCATTTATGGTTCCTTTAGAAGATATTGGAGGTGCAAATGGTATTGATAAAGGTATAGGGGCTAAGTTATTGATCACTCCTCCAAATTATGATAAGGCAATCTCATCAGAATACAAACAAATACACAGTGAGCATTTTAATACTGTTGCAGGCATTAGAATCACTCCAAAATCATTTGATGAAAAAGATTTGAAAGATGCTATCGATTTTATTCATAAAATGAAATTGTATCCTTTGGGTTCTCATCAAGAAACAATTTTTGTTGATGGAGGAAACAAACCCTATGATCCCACTCCAAAATATGATGAAACTTTCTTCCAATGGGTAGATCATTATATCCAAACGGAAAATCATAAGACAATAGATTCTACTTTTATTCAGAAAATGGAAGTAGTAGGAATCAAGAAAGACAAGGAGTTTTTTCCAGATGATTCTCATAAAAATATAGCCGTTAAAGTCAAAAATGAACTTCAGGAAGGTTTTAGGAATATAGGGAATCAATTTTTTCCTAACTCAAATTGGACCACACCTGTAGACCCAGTTGAGCCAGCAACACAATTTACATATGTAGATGAAAATGGAAATTATCATTGGGAAACAAGGGCTCAGACTTTCCATTGGGCTATTTGGGCACCTAAACATTTAGGTAAAGAAACTTTCTACTTGGTAGGTCAAAAAGATGATAAAAATGATGTGTTGTCAAGCCAACAAACTTATAGCTTAACAGTTCCTGCCAATGTACCTGCAAGACAATTCTGGTCGGTAAATGTATATGAATTAGAAACAGGAGGAACATTCTTTAGTGATGTTGAAAAGGTAGCTATTTCATCCTTAAACGAAGATTTATTAGAAAATGAAGACGGATCGGTAACCTTAACTTTTGGTCCCAATTGTCCAGAAGGATACCCCTTATCAAACCATGTCCCAACTGTAGGAAATGGTACTTGGTTCACATTATTTAGATGGTATGCTCCATCACCAGAACTTTTCTCAAAAGATTCCGATAGATGGACTTTAGGTGACTTTAAAAAATTATAAGCTTTTACAATTATTCTTTGAAGTATCAAGGTTATTTGATCCAAAAAACCTTTCATAGAAAAACTTGGAGACCAAGTGAGATTCAATTGCTAAAGTAGCATCAAAATAAATTTATGATATCAATGTCCCTAGAATGAATGTTTTAGGGACATTTTTCTATATAACAAATTGATAAAACTACTTCTCATTTTTTACTATTGAACTGTTGTTATTTACAATTTTAAGATCAGTTAAAACCTCATTTTTGTACTGTAATCAATAACTAATTGTGGTCGACAACAAATAAGGCTTTGATGTAAAAAAGAACAAGAAAGTGATTTACCTCTTTCTTCGAATACGAATTAATCTTTCAATAATGAAAACAATATCAATCTATTTTCTACTACTCATTAGTAGTATATCTATTTCTTTTGCACAAGGAAATGAAAACGATCCTCAATTTGATCGAGGAATAATTGACCGAGTATTTATACCAAAGGGTCAATGGTTAGTTGGTGCAACATTTAATTATTCAGAACATAGCAATGACAATTACCAGATATTAATGTTGAAAAATTGGGAAGGTAAAGGTCATAATATTAAAGTAAGTCCTTTCTTTGGGTATTTTTTAAAAGATAATTTGGCTTTAGGAGGGCGATTTACCTACGTCAGAAATGAACTAAATATTGATGAATTGCAATTTGATTTAGGCGATGATATTAATATTTCTATTGACGGAGTTTCTAATATGTCACATACCTATTATACCTCAATATTCATGAGAAACTATATTAGTTTAGGTAAAGGAAATCGCTTTGGGTTGTTTAATGAAACGAGTGTATCGTATGGTTATGGCCAATCGAAAAGTGTGAATATTCAATCAGGCCCACATGATGTTTATGGAGTTTATTCTACTTCTCATGAATTGAATATTGGAATGTCTCCAGGCATGGTTGCTTTTATTAATAACAATATAGCACTGGAGGTTAAAATGGATATTATTGGTTTTAATATGAAGACTACAGAACAAATTGAAAACCAAATCGATACAGGTTCTAGAAGAACAAGTAGTGCTAATTTCGACATCGACATCTTCTCTTTAAACATTGGCTTAACTTTATTTATCTAAACTCATGAAAAAATTATTTATAATTCTGATTTCAATTTTTGGTCTAAGTGCTTGTATCAAAAATGATGTTCCTTTTCCATATGTCTTTGGGGAAATATTTAGCTTAACCATAGAGGGACAAAATGGTCATTCATCTATATCAACAGAAAATCAAACTGTAGAAATTATTGTACCTTTTGGTACCGATAAATCACAGCTAAGTATTGCAGATTTTGAAATAACAGAAGGAGCGACGTGTTCTCCTGATATAAATGAGGTGGAAGATTTTTCATCACCAGTAAAACTTACAATTTCTACTTATCAAGATTATGAGTGGACTGTTACCGTAATTGAAGATGATTTTGAAATAGATTTTCATCAATTTAAAATCAAAGGACAAACTTCATCTGAAATAGAGATAGATCGTCGAAGAATTGAAGTAATTATTCCTGATTCTTTAGAAATTAAAAATCTATCAGTGATATCATTTGATTATGCTCCAAAAGAAATAATCGTTTCTCCAAACCCATCAGAAGTTCATGACTTTTCATCACCAGTAAGTTTCTTCTTTGATGATATAGAATGGATCGTTGAGGTACAATATGAAGATGATGAAATAGAAGAAGAAATAGACGGGAATCAAATTCTTTATTCTGATTTTCAGAAATGGTATTATGGAGGACGAAAGGCAAATGAATCTTCAGATAAAAGAAAATTCTACCTTCCTGGAGAAAACTTTGATGATACCCCATGGAGAACAGGTGATGTTGGCGCTGCTGACTTATTCCTCCCTGCTTCGGTAAAAACGGTAAAATCCTTATCCCGATAAAGAAAATTATGAATACACGACGTTAAAGACCACATCCACATTAGGTGTTATTGCAGCAGGATCGCTTTTCGTTGGAGATATTCAAGGGAGCGGAATGGCCAATGTAAAAACAGATTTTGGTATTCCATTTACAGATAAACCCAAAAGTTTTACAACGTCGATACAGTATCTACCAGAGATGTATAATAATGATCTGGACAAGTGTGACATCTATGTTTTGCTACAAGTGAGAGAAGGTAGTGGTGATCAAGAAAAACGCTACAGATTGGCAACGGCATGGTTTAGATCGGATGAAACAATGCAAACTTTTGAGACCATTGATATTCCGTTTTTATATGGTAACCATAGTGATTTAAAGTCGTATATGCTTCCTTCTGAAAACAACGAAATGATGCCTGAACATGGGTTTGCACCAGAAGATGATACTCCAACACATATTATAGTGGTTTATTCTTCAAGTTTTGATGGAGCGAATTTTAAAGGTGGTGTTGGAAGTGAATTAAGAGTAAAAGAATTTGAGTTAAAATATTAATTATAAAATCACATTTCGCTCAACATCAATTTAGAAACACAACTCTCCTAAAGTCATATTTAGGAGAGTTTATTTTTTTAATTTCTGATTGCACTCGGCAAACAATCAAAATTCTTTTTAAAGCTTTTAGTAAAGTGGCTTTGATCATTAAACCCAAGAGATAAAGCGATATCAGTTAGTGAACGATCAGAAGATTCAAGTAAGCGATACGATTCATTCAACCTTTCCGCTAATAAATATTGATAAGGTGGCATGCCAAAGACTTTTTTAAAGTTGGCTCTTAACTTAGTAGGAGACATCGCAAACGTTTTACTAAGCATATCGATATCCGGCGGAGTATCAAGATTTTTTGATAATAACTCTCTAATAGCAAACAATTTACTGAGTTCCACATCAGGAATTCCGAATTTCTCTTTATCATCGTGTCTCTTGTATAGTTGAACGAAAAAGTAAGTGCTTAATTCTATTGCTTTGGCAGAGATCAATCCTTTTTTACCCACTTCAAGTTTTTGATAAGAAAATATATCTTTGATTAATTTAGAGAAAGTGGGTGTCATACTTTCAAATAAAATCCAAGGTGATTGGTTAACGATAATTTCTTCTAATTTATCCCATTTAGATTCTGCAAATTCCAACCATGCTTCTATAGGAATATGAACGGCCAACCATTTAATTTTTGTATTCTTTTTTAGTTGGATATTTTGCTCTGTATAGGTATTAAATAGCGTTGCACCATTTTCTTTTCCTTCTCCGATCGCGGTATCATTTTCACCGTGGGTGATATCAGATTCTAAAATGAAACGAAGAACTACTGATTTCATCGCATTAGGCTTAATTGTCACATTGGTATCCACAGTTAATTTACCCTCAAATAGGACAATATGAATATCACCAAAAAACTTTATGATTTCGTAGTTAAATAACTCGTTATTTGATTCATAATGGAAGCCTAAATCGGATATACTACCATTAGGAAAAGCTTTGTGTAATTCATCTAAAATATTACGCTTAGAATCAATAAAACTGAGTTCAATATTTCTCATGTTGTCTAGTATAAAAGTAAAAAGTATAGGCCTATGGTGTATTCTGAAAAGCTTTTGACTTAAAGAAAATTTAAACTACTTAAATTCTATCAATTTAAAAACATAGTACTCATTAAAGACTTTAAGACCTATTATTAAAAGGTGTCATTTTTTACCAAGGGCTTGTTATTTCATACAATTTGAAGATGTCCATAAAAGCGACTTTTGCAGAGTACTAATTTCTTCAATAAATATGAAATCTATCCATTTTAAAATTTCTCTGCTGATCATCTGTTATTTATTTATCAATAAAGTAAACGGACAAGATATTTCCACTCAAGACAATCTGACACAACAGATTTGGACAAGTTATAAAATGACTTCTAAGGTAAAAGAAAATACTTCTATAGCTGCTGAGTTTGGCTTTAGAACCATCTCTCCAAAAGCTTGGAATAGGTATTATGTAAACCCAAGTGTTAGTTTTTCATTACCCAAAATTATGTTTAAAAAACTGCAATATAAAGAGTCTTTATTTGGGGGAATGTCAGTGTTTTTTACAGATAATAATGAAGTTGCCAACCGATTAGAGTTAAGACCCTATCAGGGATATGCCTTAGATTGGCCCAATTGGCCACGATTAAGATTAAGACATTCTCTAAAATTTGAAGAAAGATTCGAACTGAATACCAGTAATTGGAAAAACGATTTTGGCTTTCGTTTTCGATATTTATTGGAACTGAATTTACAACTTCAAGGAGATGTCTTCCAGGAGGCAAAAGGGATTTATTTTCCCATTTCAGCAGAATTCTTTTGGAATTTGGTGGGGACGAAACAATTTAATGATGTGGTGAGGACTAATGTTGGAATTGGATCTGTATTGTCTAAAAATTGGAGAGGAGAAATTAAAGTAGGATATAATTATTCACGAGATACAATTGTAGAAGATTTTAAGACAAACGATATCATTTATCAAGCTAGATTATTTTTTACCATTCCATAAATATCAAATCATAACAATGTTGTGATACGCCTCTAGAGATAGATTTTCTAGGGGCGTTTTTTTATTTGTATTTAATGATCAAATAAAAAAATGAAGAATGTTATTTTTTACAATACCCTTGTTGTTTTCTACAATTTATTGCCTCACCAACCCACTACTTTTGTAATGTAATAATTAATCAAATCAATCTATAAACAATGAAAACAATGAAAACAATGAAAAACAATCCGATCGTTAAAGTTTATGCTAGAATAAAAAAATACTCTGTAATTATGTTTACTTTAGTAATTATCTCCATCATTTTTGGCAATGCTGTTAAGGCGCAAGATAATGTGCCTGCCCATAGAGTTCAAGAATATATTCATTGGTATCCCGCCATTAAGCAAATAGAAATGAGAGATACTTGGGCGGAGAATCACAAACCAGGGGAATGGCAAATTACCGGTATGGTTACCGCCAAAGATAAAACAGTAATTACTCCTCAAGCGGATGTAAATTATGCTTATTCTTGGTTCAATATTTCAGAAGAACCTGTGGTCATAAATATGCCTGAGTATCATTTATATTATTCAGTAAGTATTTTTGATATGAATCATTTCAGTCAAGTGGTTATTGCTCCTAAAAAGGCAGTTGTGATCCGTTTACCTCATCAAAAAAGTCCTATTGAGGATGCACATGAGATCGTTTTGGCAACCAACCAAGGTTTAGCTTTTGCGAGACAAGTGGTGGTTAATAATGAAGCTGAAGTAATTGAGCTATCTAAAAATATCACTATCGATGGGAAACAAGGTGATAAGCCATTTATTGTCCCAGAATTTACTGATGAGGTAAAAGATGCTGGCGATAAAATTATTCAGGAATATGCCATGAAAGTGCAAAATGCGAGAAAACTTTTTGGTTCAACCTATGATGGTGTTGGCGATTTAGATAGAGCTGCCGGTGTATTTTTAGGCCAATTAGGAACGGAAGCCTATGTGGTTGATTATGCACAATATGTAAAAGACCAAAATGGTGAAATCCTAAATGGTCAAGATAGTTATGAAATTGTAGTGCCTATGACTTCTTTGATGAAGAACGATACAGGTTATTGGTCGTTGACCCTATACAATATGGAGGATAGATATTTGATCGAAAACCCTCAAAATAAATATGTAGTAAGTTCTTACAATGCTGTTGCTGATGAGGACGGTATTATCAGATTAAGAATAAATCCTACGGGTGAGGGCGTGAATGGTATACCTACAAATGGGAATACTTTCTACGGAGTGTTCAGGGTGTATGAGCCAGAAATGGGCGTTGAATTCCCTGAAATCAATAAGGTAGAAAATAAAAGTAAATAATCTCAAGTAATAAGTGGCGGGTTTAGGCTCGCCACTACAATCATTCAATCTTTAATTCTCATTTACTATGATTGCTATTATAGCTCAAACAATCATTTCATCCATTAGTATCCCTACAGAAGCTCAAAATATAAATATCCATTTGTTGAATGGTGAGGTAGTTTCCATTTCAAAAGCAGAATGGAAAAGAGGGAAAAAATATTCTGATGAAAACACCATCGTTTACAAAAGAAAAAAAGAATACTTCGAGGTACATAAAGATCAAATTGATTACGTTCAATACGAATCGTTAGACACCTATGAAAAAACGGTTGATTTTATGTCGGAGTATGCTAGAATAAATGATTTAGACGAACACGTATTAAATTATTATCATACCAAAAGACATAAAAATTCCAGAACTTCTCAAACCTTTGCCGTTGGTGCATGGACTATTGGTGCATTAGCTAACCCTTGGTTTCTGGCTGTAGCCCCACTTCCAACAAGTCAGGCTGTAAAACATATGAAAGGAGTAGATTATCAATATGTTTTAAGAGGCAAAGAATGGAGGGAGTGCAAAAAGAGGCAGAAAGAAAAAGTGAAGTCTCTAAAAGCAAAGGCGAAAGCATTAAAAGAATCAAAAAATTAGAAATACAAAATAAAATATATATCCATTATTAAATTAAATAAATTATGATCGAGAAAATTAAATCATCCGTAAAGTATTGGTTTTTACTTATTATAGCAGGAATAGTTTTTATATCAGGAGGTATTTTAACCTTTACATTTCCTTTAGAAAGTTATCTTACTATAGCTGCAGTATTTTCTTATTTATTTTTAATTGAAGGACTTTCCGAAGTAATATTTTCAATAGTAAATAGAAAAAAAATTAAAGGTTGGGGATGGACGCTAGCATATGGGGTATTATCAATTGCTTTTGGTATATTTTTGATAATCAACCCAACATTATCAGCTTCAGCTATGCCTTTATATTTAGGTTTTTTATTCTTAGCGAAATCAATCGTAGGAATAGTGGTTGGTGTTGCATTTAAAAAAGAGACAGGCTTTGGTAATCATTTAATTGGTATAGGAGCACTTGGTGGAATACTGTCTTTAATGTTACTGTATAACCCATTATTTGCTGGTTTTACTATCCTATTTATGGTGGGGATTCTATTAATAACCTCTGGTATATATAGTATTATATATGGAATAGAATTTAGATCATTAAATAAAAAAATCAAACAATCAGAAAAAGTAAAAGAAGAAAAAAATGATACTGATAGTGCTGCTAATAATCAGTCAAATGAGACAGAAAAAGAGTGTGAACCCACTACTGATATCAAGGAAGAAGTAGTAAATGATAAAGAACTTTCTTAAGCATAATTTTAATAACTAATCAGATTATCTAGTTTGCTGTGGCCAAGTCTAATTTTAGATGATGGCCATAGCTTTTTTACATAAATACAATAATTATAATCAATCATTTTTTACCATTGAACTGTTATTATTTACAATTTATTGCTTCTTAAAAACATCAATTTTGTAGTGTAATCAATAATTAAAAATCTCTACAAAAATGAAAAAATCTATTTTACTACTTTCGATCATTTACTTTGTAAGCAGCCAATTAATAAAAGCTCAGAAAGATGAGTTAGCAGCCAAATTACAAAACCCATTAGCGAATATCATTGCATTACCTGTACAGCATAATTTTGGAGTGGGTTCTCCCGTTTATGAAGGTACGGTATATTCAATGTCATTACAACCCATTATCGCTAACGAACATAAACATTTTAACCTTATTCATAGAGGGGTATTTGCTGTTTCTCATTTGCCTGCTACTGCAGAAAGTGAAAGTATTACAGGCGTTTCCGATCTAAATTATTCATTCTTCCTATCACCAAAGAAAACTGGAAAATTAGCCTGGGGTGTTGGTCCATCAATCGATATGCCTACAGCATCAAATGACTTGCTAGGAACAGGAAAATGGGGAGCAGGAGCTGCTGTTGTTATGGTTTATCAAACACCAAAATGGACTTTTGATATGGTGGTAAGACAAACGTTTTCATTTGGAGGAGATGCAAATAGAGATGATGTACATAATTTCGTTTGTCAGGCTCTTACAGCCTATGGTATTGGAAACGGTTGGGTAGTGAATACTTTCCCTACGATAACTGCGAATTGGAATGCAGATAAAGGTCAAAAATGGACAGTTCCTCTCGGGGGAGGTTTTAATAAGTTAGTGTTTGTTGGAGGTAAAGTCCCCGTAAATATTGGAGCACAATATTATCATAATGTGGTTAGACCAGATAATGCTCCAAAAGGGGAGTTTAGGATTGTAACGACGATTGTTTTGAGGAAATAATATTTAAATTTTAAAAATTATTATATCATTAATATTTCTAGGACTGAAGTTCTAGGCTGGTGATAATTATCCCTATCAAGACTTAAGTCTTGATAGGTTTGGATGAGTATTTTCCACGCCTTAATTTTTAAAGACTTTAGTCTTAAAAATCTAATTATCACCAGCCTCAGACTTGAGTCTGGGTTTTTTTACCAATGTTCAGAGCCATACCTCACCCCAACAACACCCGACTCACTTCCGATGTATTCTTAGCCCAAGCCAAATCATATACCTCATCAGCGGCTTCAGCGTCTTTCACAATGTCCAACTCGTGCACTTCTGATTTTATTTTTAAAAGCTCACCAATTTTGGTCTTTGCTTCTAATTTTTTTAAAAAAGTTTCCACACCAGTTACATCTAAGTTTTGGATTCTTTGTCCTTGGAAACTCATTTCTAACCAAACGATTTCTCGCTTTTCGATATTAAGCATCCCAAAGACTAAACCCTTTGTCACCGACTGACTAATTCGAATTTGATGTTGAACAGCACTTGGATCATAGGCGACTCCTTTTTTTGAAATCTTCATTGGATATTTACTATTCATCCAACCGACTACCAAATTTGGAGTAAGACTCCCATTCGTGAAAGCATTACAAGTGAAGGTAACATACTTTGCACCTAATTTTAAAAGTGTATTGATATTAACATCGATATATTCGGCAGTTCCCACTTTATCTGGAATATGTCTGATATCACCACTATGTTGACAGCCGTCGATCGTTAATCTAGAATAAGAACAATAATCGACTTTATCAATGTAGGCAACTTGACAACTTAAATCCATATCCAAATGTTGGGCTGGCAAACCTTCACCCCATTGCAAAAAGAGTCTTACTTTGTCTCCCTCCACTTTAAAACGTGTTCCCATCAAAGCGCTTGATGTATCTTGTATTGTTTCTGAACGATCTCCAATAGCCAAAGGCATACGATACAAGACATCTTCAATGAACATGGTTTTATTGTCATTTTTATCCAACAAAAACTTATTTTTGATAGACGTTAAAGTCAATCCTTTCACCAACTCTTGCATATCTCTCAAGGCATCATCATCGTAAAACTGAAGCATCTTATTTGGAGGAATACTTTTCTTTACACCACCTAAAGGTTGTACTGACCTATCATTATTTTTGTTGAAATAATTCTCTGCATACATATCTAAAGTGATCACCAAACGAGAAGGAATTTGATCAATGATCTGTTCAAATTGCTCAATAGTCTTCTTAGGTCCAAACCAAAGCATGGTAGAAAACAATGAACGAGCAAAGGCTCCCGGACGTTTCTTTAAAAGAGAAAAGGTTTGATCCGCATCCGATTTTAATTTGAAATGATTGACTTTTCCTTGCCATACTTCATAGTCTTTATTGTAAAAGGTATCCAACCAAATCGCCAGTTTTTTAAAGCCTTTTTTCTTACTGTATTCAGCCAATCGTAAGGCACGAATTACCCTCACCCAAATATTTCTTTTGGAGTGCATCAATTCGCATTGAGCTTTTACATCCATCGATAAATTAGTTAACCAAGTAGCATATTGCCTGCATTCTTTACGTGTAAACTTTAACTTCAATTTTTCTTTTGCAACAATAGTTGCTAAAGCGGAAGAATCTTCGCTAGAATTTAAATGATTATTGTTTTTCGATTGACGACTAACGAGGGTTTTTACCTCGATAATTTGAAGAAAACCTGTGTGTTTATACCATAAATAACGTAAAACATCATTAGGTGATTTGAAAAGAAATTGTGCTTCTTTTGCCATATCATTTTCTACTAAGTAGTCGATGACTAACATAGTAGTTTCTTTCATTTTAATATCTACATCAGAAGACACCCCAAACTCTTTTATTAAAATTTTCAGATCATCTTTTTGGGTAGCATCCAATGCGACAGGACTTTCCAAAAGCGATATCAAATACCCTTTTAGTTGTGAAACTGTCCATAGTTCTAATACAGTCAATTTATTTTTTGAAGGTTGAAGCTTTAATTCTTCAAATTCAAAAGGAGTTCCACAGAAAGGGCATCCGTTATAACGTTCTAAAGGAAATGTGTTCTCTGGAATATAGTGGCCACATGCGAGTTTTGTAACCATTGGTTTTTGGAACACATTGGCAAAAAAGGTAATTTTATGATCCATCACTGACTCATTAGTGGGAATATCCCACTGTTTCACTAATGGCATCCAGTTTTTCTCTACACCTTTTACCTCTTTTAATAAATTGAAGAGGTCTAATTGTACATTCTGTTCACACTGATTGACCTCTCTCAATAGTTCTTCAGAGAAAGTAAACCCCAAATTCGCACAGTTTGCTACAAGTAATGAGGTAGTGTGATGTAAGTCTATAGCATTAGTTACCGTCTTATTATTTGATGGAATAAACAATGCATTTTTTCTTAAAGCGACTTTTTGTAAATCTTTATTCATAATAATTAGTTTTTTAAATCAGGTAATCTTGTTTCTAGTTATTTTCCTTAAATAGAAGGACGAACCCTAGAAGTAAGAAACAATTGACCTTGAAAATATTGGGTAATCTAGAGGCTAGTTTAACCGATTATCCTCTTTTGGAGGCTCAGGAATCGAACCTGAATCTGAAGTAAGCATCTATTGACCCATGAGTAAGAAATAAGTCAGTAACATTTGTCCAAGTGAGGACATTCACCAAAAATTTAGCAGAACAGGTGGGATTCGAACCCACGACTCAAGTATTTAAATGAGTGAAGTAAGTATAAATTGACCATTGGTAATCTGAAAACTACTGGATTTGAACCAGTATTCCCGAAGGCTTACAAATTTGAAGTAAGTAAACATTGACCAATTGGTAATCATTATACTGACTTACCTTGCTCTACCAACTGAGCTACTGTTCTGATGTATATCAAAGTTGAAGTGCGACTACGCAACTAATTTGCGTAGTCTATTTTTTTCTTTTCCAAGGAGCATTTTTTTGCCAATCCCCAGCCATAATAGAACCAAAAGGAAGGATTTCATCCACGATTTCACCCAATCCAAATTCGTTCATTTGTTTTCTCACCGTCTTGGCATCTTTGTACGCTGAAGGCAATTCTGTAATATCGACTTCGTTTGAGTAGAATCTCACGTCCAAGCCTTTTGTTTCCTCAGCAAA
Organism: Flammeovirga yaeyamensis; assembly: GCF_018736045.1. Taxonomy (NCBI): domain Bacteria; kingdom Pseudomonadati; phylum Bacteroidota; class Cytophagia; order Cytophagales; family Flammeovirgaceae; genus Flammeovirga; species Flammeovirga yaeyamensis. The sequence continues at coordinate 664,457 of NZ_CP076133.1, forward strand.
AATTTCGGCTATAGTTTTATCACCTTTATTTTTTCGATGCTGAGATCGACTCAGATTTCTGCCAGCACCATGTGGGGCAAAACCTAAATTTGTATCACTTTTTGTGCCTTTTACCACTAAAATAGGTTCAGCCATATTCAAAGGAATCAAACGCAAATCAGAATCTTCTGGCATGAAGCTTTTGTGTAAGGGTGTCGCCCCTTTGGCATGATAAAATTTATCATCTTCTTTAAAGACAAAATTGTGTTCATTCCAAAAGCGATCCTTCACATCTATAGATAATTTATCGGCAATATCATCATGGATACAAGTGTGGTTTTGTTTTGTCCACTCTCTTATTATTTGAAGTGCCTTCCAATATTCCTGACCTTCATTGGTCTCGAAAGGAATCCAAGCATTTTGTTTAAGTGTTTTAGGCGATAATTTTCTTCTGAATTTCTCAGCCACTTTCATCCCCGATTTAAACAATTTTGCCCCTGGAGCCCTCGACCCGTGGTGAGTGACAACTACTGTATTTCCCGTATTTTTTGATGTTCCCACAAATAAAAAGTGGTTACCATCTCCTTGAGTACCTAAATGCTTTCTTGCATCTGCAATCATAAATTTTTGATTTAAAAATGCATTCTCTTCGAAAGCAATCAATAGCTCTTTAGGAAATCGGTATTGATCATCTCTACTTCTTCCCCCTGGACCAAAATGAGTCGCCTCATGTGCCGCGTCTAAGATTAACTTCGGGTCGACTTTTCCATAATCAGACAACATCAAAGAGCAACAGATATCGGCACTGTGCATCCCAGGGTGGATGGCATTTTCAGTTACCACAACACCTCCAACTGGAATTGTTCCAACAGCTCCACTTGGGCAAGCATCAGGCATAATAGCACCATCGATAACTGTAGGTGTTTTCATCACCTCATTCATTGTTTTTACTACCGATGCCACATTGGATTCTTCCAATTCATTTTCACCTTTAATGTTGATGGCAAAATCAACTGCTTTTTCATGAAGTTCAATGATTGGATCTGATTTGAATTGCTCCAAATAAATCATCATCTCTTCATCTGAAAGCCCGTTTTCATTGATGTGGTTGATGGCTTCTTGAAACCACTTATCAGGTCTAAAACCTAATTCGATTAAGGTATATCCATTAATATTTTTCTTTTCCATGATTATAAAAATTTAATCATCTGAAGGAAGATATTCAATTTTTTACTTCCTTCTTTTTGATAACACTTCAAAGGTGAAATCTTACTACGCAACTATTTTGCGTACTTGCAAACAATTTTTAATTTTGTTGTTATGGCACAAAATAAGAATGCTTTAATACGCTATAAAACTATTGATAAATGTCTGCAAAACAGATATAAAGAGTGGACTCTTGATGATTTGATTGAAGCTTGTTCGGAAGCATTGTACGAATATGAGGGTAGGGACATTAACGTGAGTAAAAGAAGCGTGCAATTGGATATTCAGATGATGCGTAGTGATAAACTTGGTTATAACGCTCCTATTGTGGTCTATAATAAGAAGTACTATAAATACGATGATGACAATTATTCGATCATGAATATTCCATTGAATGAGAATGACATGAGTATATTGTCCGAGACCGTAGAGATGCTGAAGCAGTTTAAAGACTTCTCTTTATTCTCTGAGTTAGGTGGCATTATCAAAAGGTTGGAGGATAAGGTGTATTCTGAAAAGACAAATCAGCCTTGTATCATTCATTTTGATAAAAACGAAAACCTTAAGGGGCTTCAACATTTGGATATCATCTATCAGGCGATTTTGAAAGAGGTATGTTTAAATGTGAAGTATCAATCTTTTACTGCTAAGAAACCTACACATATCGTATTCTATCCTTATATATTAAAGGAGTTTAATAATCGATGGTTTATGGTGGGTAAACGAAAGAACAATCGAGTAATTCTCAATTTTGCTTTAGATAGAATTATGGAAATTGACTATAATTTTGTCGATGAATATATCAAAGAGCCTTTTGATGGAGAAAAATACTATAAAGATACCATTGGGGTTACGGTGATGAATAAGAAGCAATTATATGAGTGTCATCTAAAAGTAAACAAAATCAATGCTCCCTATGTATTGACCAAACCGATTCATCAATCTCAAAAACTAGTAGAAGAATTGGAAGATGGTAGTGTTATTATCTCCGTCTATGTACATATTAATTATGAGTTTGAAAGAATTATTTTAGGTTTTGGCGATAGTATGGAAGTGATAAAGCCTTGGACATTGAAAAGTAGAATGAAGTGGAGGTTAAAGAAGGCGTATTTGAATTATGAGAAGGAGAAGGAAGATTGAATTAATTGTAAATGCAAAATTCCATTCATGCCTAGGCCTGAAGTCCTAGGCTGGTGATAATTATACCTATCAAGACTTAAGTCTTGACAGGTTTGGATGAGTATTTTCCACGTCAAAATTGTTAAAGACTTTAGTCTTTAACAATCTAATTATCACCAGCCCCAGACTTGAGTCTGGGACTCGGACTCCTGATGATTTTTTGTTGCCTAAATGTATTTTTGAAAAAGAAAATAGATGGACAACACTGCAAATATTGGCCCCCAATATTGAATATTAATCCAAAAAAGAGTGTGATTGGGTTTAATGACAACTTCTTTTCCAGAAGTCTTATCAATAAAAGTTTGTGCTTCTTGCTGATTCCATCTTTTACCCATGAACCAACAGAAAAGTGCGGTAATCATAAACGTAATACCAAAACCTAAATCTGCTTTTAAATCTGGTAAAACAAATGCACTAAAAATAAAAGAGGCTACTAATACTAGGATGGCTAAAATGCCTTTTCCTGACCATACGACCATAATAAAAAAATTGTGCTTTAATAGAGTTAAAGAGTCTATTTAGCTAGTTTGACATAATACTTATCTCGAAGAGAAAGATTGCTTTAATAAATGTCTAATATACTGAGAAACTAATTTTTGTAAAAACTTTACCAGTAATGTTTTTAGTGTTTATAATCACTATTTTCGCTACTTTAAAGTGTTTTTAAAATAACATTCCATACGTTATTCTTTTTGGGGAAACTTTTATAGTTTGAAGGAGTGGTACTCATCAAAATTCTGAAGACTTTAGTCGTTATGGATCTAATTATTCCAAACCTCAGGATTCAATAAATGATTAATATCTTTGTGAAAAATTAGAAACAAACATGAAAATAATCACATCAATAATCTACCTATTACCAATAATAATTTTCATCGCCTGTCAAAAAAACGATGGACAAGATACACCTGATTTAGATCAAAATCTAAATGAGGTAATTATCAGTTTAGAAGAATATAATCTAGCACCTAGAGATTATGTGGCTCTAGAATCATATAAAATAGAAGATGATTCATTAAAAATAACATATAGCTCTAGTGGATGTAGTGGTGATTCTTGGGAGGTGAGGTTGATTGATTCAGGATTGATATTAGAATCTTATCCCCCTCAAAGAAGTTTGGTGTTTTCCTTTAAAAATGATGAAGCTTGTGAGGCCTATATCACTAAAGAAATAGCATTTGATATATCAAAGTTGAAAATAGAAGATGATAGTGTCTATTTGAATTTGACGAATTGGGGTGTTTCTGTTTTGTATATAGATAAATAATATACACTCAAGGTTAAAATCCTAAGGTGTTGATAATTATGCCTTTTAAGACTGAAGTCTTGAAAGGCTTTACCGTGTTCTATTACGATCATAACAATTTCAATGATCGAATGTACACATCAAAATTCGTAAAGACTTCAGTCTTTAGGAATCTAATTATTCCGAGCCTCAGGATTTATCCTGGAGTATATATACCATCATTATTTGTACGAATTTTTTCTTTCTATTTTGATACCCTTCTAAACCAACAACACCATTTTTTGAGAATGATCGTCATTTTTTTACCCTGCATTATTCCCCTACTTGGGATTGTAATATTATGACCTGATTTGTTTATGACCTAAATATGAATTGAAAATAGATACTTACTATAAATAATCAGGTGACCTACTCCAGAAAAATGATCTAAATGTCATGGCACGACCAACAACAAAAATTGAATTAATAGAAACAGCAGCAGCAAAATTCGATAAACTTTGGGAGATAATAGATGCGATTCCTCAAGAAATTATGGAAGTACCTTTTGATTTTTCTAATGACCCTAAGAAAAAAGAAGCCCATTGGACACGCGATAAAAACCTTAGAGATGTATTGGTGCACTTGTTCGAGTGGCATGAATTACTATTAAATTGGATCAATTCGAATACCGAAGGGGAGGAGATGCCTTTCTTGCCGCACCCATATAATTGGAAAACTTACGGAGAGTTAAATCAGGAATTTTGGTGTAGACATCAAGAGACAAAATTAGAAAGTGCCAAAGAAATGCTTAAATTGAGTCATAATGCTGTAATGGAATTGATAGAGGAATTTACAGATAAACAGTTGTTTACAAAAAAATATTTCGATTGGACAGGCACTACGACTCTTGGAAGCTATTGTGTATCGGCTACTTCAAGTCATTATGATTGGGCAATTAAAAAACTGAGAGCACATAAAAAGAATGTGATGATCGAAATGCATGCATAAATATCACTTTGAAAAAACTCTTAGAAGACATCTCTAAATGTACATTGTGTGAGCCTCATTTGGATCTTGGGGCTCGTCCCGTAGTGGAAGCAAGTGCAACAAGTAAAATAGTAATTATTGGTCAGGCACCAGGGACAAAAGTTCACAAAAGTGGTGTGCCTTGGGACGATCAAAGTGGGGAGAACCTAAGAAATTGGATGGACATTGACGCTGACACATTTTATGATGTCAGTAAAATTGCCATTATTCCCATGGGATTTTGTTATCCGGGGAAAGCCAAAACAGGAGATAAGCCCCCTAGAAAAGAATGTGCTCCAAAATGGCATCAATTACTCTTAGATAATATGAAGGAAGTCAAATTGACTTTACTTATCGGCAAGTATGCACAAGATTATTACCTTCAGAATAAAACAAAGAAAACCCTCACCGAAACGGTAAAACAGTTTCATGAATATTTACCCCATCACTTTGTTTTACCTCATCCATCGCCAAGAAATAATATTTGGCAAGCGAAGAATCCGTGGTTTAAAAGTGATGTTTTGCCAGCATTAAAAAGTGAAGTTCAAAGAATATTACTATAATTGATGATCATACAAAAAGAGTGTCAAATTCAACGTCAGCTAAAATTCAACACTCTTCATTTTTAGAAAATACTATTTATTACCAAGCCACTTCCTCTCCCAAATGCATAAACTTCCCATTAAAATCAGTTTCTTCTTTTAAAGAAAGACTTACTGAGGTCTTGGCTCCATCTACAATTTCCATTGGGGCATTTTTCGTTCCCAAGTCAGTTTTTACCCAACCCGGATGTGCTGAGTTTACCTTCACATTTGTTCCTTTTAAAGAAGCTGCAAGGTGTACTGTAAAGGCATTTAAAGCTGCTTTTGAAGCATCATAAGCAAATGGTTTTACGGTATAATAAGGAGATTCCACATCGCTTTGTACCGTATTTGAACCCAAAATACTTGATAGGTTTACAATCCTGCCTGCATCACTCTTTTTCAAAAGAGGAAGTAACTCTTGAGTTAGTTTTACGATACTGAAAAAGTTGACATCAAATGTTTCAGCTAGAGTGGCAGATGAGATACTCTCAGATGTATTGGTTCCAAGAGGTTCATCAGGATGAATAATTCCTGCATTGTTGACAAGAATATCTAGTCGACCATATTGTGATGCAATGAAATCTTTCACACCTAAAATGTGATCCACATTGGTTGCTTCCAACTGAAGCAATTCGACATCCAATCCTTCACTTTTTAGTTGATTTACTGCTTCTTGTCCTTTGACTTTATCTCTCGATGCCATCAAAACTTTGATTCCTTTTGCTCCAAGTTGACGAGCTGTTTCGAATCCTAAACCTTTGTTTGCGCCTGTGATTAATGCTATTCTTTTCATAGTATTTTTGATTTATGTTTGAATGATGATGATACAAATGTATTGGGCTTGTGATATAAAATGAAATAGTTTAATTTTGGTTATGATATAAAAATATTAATATCAGTATGATTAATCTAGAATGGTACAGAACCTTTAAAGCGGTATATAAGCTTCATAGTTATTCGAAAGCAGCAGAAGAATTATTCCTTACTCAGCCTGCGGTAAGTAATCAAATGAATATGTTGGAGGCAGCTGTTGGACACAAATTATTTACTCGAAAATCAAAAGGGGTAGAACCGACTGATCATGCAAAGTTTCTAAATAACCTCATCATAGAGTCCTTAGACACACTCGAAAAAGTGGAATCTAGTTATAGTAAGTCAGTAAAGAAAGAAGAAAGGGATTATACTTTTGGAATCAGTGAGAATCTTTATAAGTCATTTGTTTCTGATAAAATTCTCACCTCATTTAAATATCTTACTGTTCATTTTGAAAACGACAATAAGAAGCTTTTTGATTTAGTCAACCAACAGCAGGTGGATGCCGGAATAATTAGGGGAGACAATCCTACTTTTGATGTCCTTACTCACAAAATTGCAAGTTCTAAATTGGTGATTGTTGGTCATCCTAAATTGGATCGTACTGAATTAGATCTGTTCATTAAGAACGATGATGAATTGGGTATTCAAAATTGGTTAGAGCATCAGGTTTGGTTTTCTCATATGGCGGCCAACCCTTTTATCAAAAAGTTTTGGATGTATTGTTTTAATAAACGTCGGCCAAAAATATTTACCAATTACATCATTCCAAACGAGTATTTTATGCTAGAGGAATTAACGAAAATTGAAGGAGTTGCAGTGGTATTAAAGGAAAATGCAAAATCGTATATCGAAGATCAATCACTTCAATTAATTTGGGAATCAGATAAATACCCTACAAGAGATTATTATCTGATTGCCCATAAGAAACAAGAGGAATTATTTGAGATGTTGAAACAATTATTCGGTAATGAATAATTACTTTAATTCACTCAACCATAACTCCGCCAAGCCTTTCCATTTTGGAGCATTTTTATTGGCAATTCCCATACCATAGCCATGACCACCTTCAGGGTACAAATGCATGTCTGCCATTACTTTATGTTTAACCAATGCCTGATAAAAACGAATGGAATTCTCTACAGGTACAGCTCCGTCATCTCCGGAATGAACAATAAAAGTAGTCGGTGTTTTATCATTTACTTGTAGTTCATTTGAGAACTGATCAACTAACTTTTTATCTGGTGATTTTCCCAATAATTTATTTTTTGACCCTTCATGAGTTACCCCTTTTTGCATACTGATCACTGGATAAAGCAACATCAAAAAATTAGGTTGGAATGCTTCCTCATCCACCTTATCATTTGATGTATAATAAGCTTCTTGATGTGTAGCTAGAGTAGAGGCTAAATGTCCGCCAGCAGAAAAGCCCATCACCCCAATTTTATCTTTATCAATATTAAATTCCTCAGCATGAGCGCGGATATAGCGCATGGCTCTTTGTGCATCTTGGATAGGAGCTTTATAAGAAGTTTTCACCGAAGCAGCTTGAGGCATTCTGTATTTTAAAACAAAAGCAGCAATCCCGTTACTGTTCAGCCATTGACCTACCTCTGTTCCTTCCCAATCGTAGGAAACACCGGCATATCCACCACCTGGCAAAATGAGCACAGCTTTTCCATTACTGCTTCTTTTGGATGGCAACATAATTTCCATCTCAGGTTTTTGAATATTCATTGTAAAGTTGAAGTCCCTGTTTGGAGCAATGTACTCTTTGTCATCTGTAGCCGTATAATTTGGTATTTTGTCCTCTTCCCAAAGTGGAACTAGATGTTGTGCACACAATTGACTTACTATTAAAAAATAGAAGGATAAAAAGGTAAGTAATTTCATTTCTTTTTTGTTTGTTAACTAGGTGATAAAGATAGGTAAGTTTCTATTTGAAATAGAATTTAAACATATAAATATCTTTTAAATCGTAATTGCAGAGTGAATTTTTAGTATCAGAAGTAATGGTCTAAAATCGTGTTTTGAAACATGAAACAATCACTTAATTTAGTTACATGTTCCAATAAACCTTTTATATTTAGACTGAAAAATAAACGGAGCAAACACCTCATTATGAAAAAAATTCTATTATTCTTACTGGCAATAATTTCTATTTCATGCAAAACAAATAATAATGTTGATGTAAACGACTACCCAATTGTGACTACAATACAAACAGTTGCAGAATATTATGATTTAAAAGTCGATCTCTCCGGTAAATATGAAACAACAAGCACAACTAGATATTTTGATGGATCCACAGAGTTAGCGTACACTTATGAGTTATTAGAAACAGAAGTATACGATCCTCTTTATTATTCGATCACCATAGAAAAAGAAGTATCAGAAAAAGATGCTAAGCAATTATTTTTAATGGGTAAAGGGGCCATTAATTTAATTGGTAAAGCCTACGAACAAGAATCAAAAGAAATTACAACCCTTGAATTACCCGGAGATGAATCATTTTATGCTTACCGAACAGTTGAAGGAGAAACCATAGGGATGTACTACATTATTCGTAAAGGTAAATGTGTTTACACCATGTTGATAAATGGGGTGTATACAAAAGACCATAGTTTGGTGATTGATTTATTAAATCCGAAAATTGAAAACTTGGAGGAGTTTGAGTTGAAGAAGAGTGAGGGGTGATGGAATAATATTAAAATAGTATCAATCAAACAAACAACTACAAAATGGTATTTAAAGAACTAAAAGACCAATTATTAAATGATAAAATTTTAGCAAACTTAAGATCTACAGAAATTGGTGAAACTAAAAAATTCAAAAAATATAAGAACGACCATTCGCATACAGGTTGGGTAAAATGTAAAAGAATTGATAGTAATGATTATAGAATTTCATTTATAAATATTCGAAAGGATGCCAGTTTTTTATACCCTATCATACTTTTAAAGATTGAAAATCAAAATTCATTTAAGTTAACTCAATCGATCAATTTCAAAGCATTATTTTTATTTGGAATAGTTGGTTTAGTGTTTCTTGCTGTAATGAATAAATTCTTTTTTCCAGATGTTCAAGTCCAACGGTTTGAACCTTTTATACCTTTCATTTTTGGATTAGGAATTCATTTTTTTGAATATATAGTCAATGTTATTTTTGGTCTTGAAAAAAGATTTAAGGAATACTTTTATCAAGTTGATTAAATAACGGGAGGTTTGTGTTCGATGGGTTGAAACCCATCGTTAAGTAAATTATTTCAATTTATGTATTGTGATGAATTCTACTCTTCTAAAAAAATGAGTGTTTTCATATTCTAAAAAAGAGATTTAAATCTCTTTTTTTCAACCATCACAATTTTATATCAATGAAAGCTTTCTTTAGCTATTAAGTAATAAGTACGATCACTTTCCTCAACGAGGGGTTTCAACCCCTTGAAGCACGTCCTATTAGCAAGATGATGAAATAAGCATTAAAGGTATCTATTCAATTTTTATCCCTATCTTCACACTATCAAAACAAAAAAAACTTCTACAGACTCTTCTATGACACCAACTTCGAACAAACCAAAAAAGCGATTATTAATCATTACTATTATACTTACCATCGGCAGTTTGTCTTATCGAGCAATTTATTATGAAAATTTACAAACCACTTCCCTTTTATTTGTAGGTATCCCAACGCTGTTAACTTTGATGGTAATTAATTATGCAAGCACGCCTAAAACAGTCTATGGCATGGCATTTAGGGTGATTACTCTTTTTTTATTAATGTCATCTATTTTGCTAGGAGAAGGAACATTATGTGTCATCATGGCTGCTCCTATTTTTTATGGAGTGACATTTCTTACTGTACTTATCATTAATCTAATAAAGAAAAGGAGACAGAATAAACTGTATTCATTCGCTATTCTTCCTCTAATTATTTTATTGGCTCAGCCTTATCAGTATGTTAAGACTCCTAAAATTCATCAAATTCAAACATCAAAATTGATACAACATCATGTATCTATTTCAGATCTGAATGCTTCACCTGATTTTATGAAAGATTATCCATCAGTTTTCAAAATAGGTTTTCCAAAACCTGTAAGTATTGAAGGATATGGAATTGAGGTAGGTGATGAAAGAAAGATTCAGTTTTTATCCAGTACGAAAGGCATTGGTACTTTACATTTAATGATTGATAGTGTTTCCAACAGTAAAATATCTTTTGATGTTGTCTCTGATGACACACATATTTCCCATTGGTTGAGTTGGAAAAATATAGAAGTAGAAATTAATGCTAAGGAAGAATTTACTGAAGTCATTTGGACATCGAATTACACTTGTGATCTAGGACCCAAGTGGTACTTTTCGCCCATTGAAGATTTTGTAGTTAATATAATGAATGAACATTTAATCCATTCTTATTTTGATGGAAATAGAAATAATTAGATCGTCCATTCTACTAGTCACTTTTATATTTTTAGGTGGGCTGATTTTAAAGAAAGACCAAAACAAAAAACGCAATTGGGCCATTTTTTACTCACTGATTTACGTTGGTACGACTTTACCAATAGTCAATTATGTTTTTGTGGAATTGGGGCTATGGGAATTTTCTGAAAAGAATGATATAAAAATGCCTTATGACCTTTATTTCCTCTGGACTATTATGTGGGGTGTTATTCCAGTATTTTTCTTGAAGAAACACGATTTTAAATTTCTATTCATCATCATATTATGGTTAGATCTTTTGATGATGCCACAGTTAGAAAAGTTTGGTATCCTCACACTTTATGATAATTGGATTCTTGGTGAGATTGCATTGATATTGGCTGTCTTTATTCCTGCTTACCTGTGGAGCTATTTATATTATTATCAAAAAATGAATGGTATAAGAGCGGGTTTCCAAGTGATGATAATGATACTTTTATTATTCGTGGGTTTACCTTATTTGCTATATTTTTATCAATTGATACCCCAACCTATATTTAGACGATCTTCCATTGAGTTTCAAGTGTTGCTCATTTTAGCATTTCCTGCTTTATCAGCCACTCAAGGTTTAGTAAGGAAAGGTAAAGGCACGCCCTTTCCATATGACGCCACAAAGCGCTTGGTAAGAAATGGTGTATATGCCTACTGTCGTAATCCCATTCAGTGGTCGCAAACAATGATCTTTTTTAGCTTAAGCTATTACCATCAAAGTTGGATATTCCTCATCGGTAGTATTATTTCTGTAGCTTATGTTTTTGGAGTGGCCGAATTTCAAGAACGAGAGGATATGGAGAATAGATTTGACCATGAATGGTCGGTTTATTTATCACAAGTACCCAATTGGTATTTTTTGTGGAAGCCAATAAACATCCCCAAAGGAACCATTTATTTCGATCGAAATTGTCAACAATGTTCTGCCATTGAAGCATGGTACCAGGAACAGAATACGATCAATTTAGAAATAAAAGCTGCATCAGAATATGTGGGCACACCGCTAACAAAAGTAACTTACATAGATGGAAATGGAGAAGAAGAAAATGGGATCAATGCTATCGCTCAGGCTTTCGATCATATTCATTTAGGTTATGCTAGCTTGGGTTGGTTTATACATTTTTATCCAATTAGCTTTCTACTTCAATTAATCATTGATTCTATGGTTTTTGATCGAGTGGAAGAATGTGAAATTAACAATAGAAAAACTTAAGAATGATATAATGGCAAAGATTCCAAAATCTATTCTTCCCATCCTAGTATTCTCCTTATCCACCCTATTATTCCCATTAGATTTAATAGGCATTAGATATCAATGCACAGGAACAGAAATATTCCCAGACTTCTACGCTTCTCCGTTTATATACAAGTCAACATCACTAGCTACTTCTATGGCTTATGATTATTACATTTTAGGACTTCTTGGGAATACACTTGTATGGGGTTTTTTTTTCTTTTCCATTCATCAACTAATTGTTCATTTCATTGGAAAAAGGAAAACACTGATTAAACTCTATAAATTGGTTTTGGCTTCCTTATATATATTCTTATTGATAGGGAATATTTTAGAAATACAAGTATCCATACAACGTATTGAGTGGTCAATTGATATCGAAGAAGAGGCAAAGTTATGGGGGAATGTCTGTGAACCTCAATGGTTTTATCAAAATTAAATTTCCCGCAATCTCATTTCTCAATTGATAAATCCAAGTAGTTTTATTAATTTTATATTACATTTTTTAATTCTGAAAACTAATATCAAATTTCAAACAAACAATAGAGCTATGCTTAAAAGAACAATTTTATCTATTCTCTTTTTATCTTCAATCTTTATTTTTAATTCTTGCAAAACCAATGATGAAAAAGAGCAGGAAGTAATCCTCAATCAATTTACTTATGATGGGAATACCTACTCATTAAGTAAGGGGTACTTATTTCCATATGATATGATCACTAATAATCTTTTTGATTTAGAGATTTACCTAGTTTCTGAAAATATCGTTTTCGATTCTAAAACTTCTGAATTTGATGGAAAAGGAGATGTAGTATTCTTTAATCTTGCAAGTTCAACACTATTAGAACTTGAAGATGGAGTCTATGAATTATCACTGCAAGAAAACCATTTTCAATATTAGGAGCAGCTGCTGGTTTGGATGTCAATATTGAAGAAATGGAAGAACACGAAATCATATATGTCAAGAGTGGAACTTTAAAAGTATCACATGATGGTATAAGTACAGTTCTTGAATTTGATGTTATGACTTCTTCGAATAAAGTAATTAAAGGTTCATTCAGTGGGTTTTTAGATACGAACATTTTATTTTGATTTTATTGGGATCATTTTTATTGATTATCAAAGAGTTCGCGATTGATGGGTTGAAACCCATCGTTAAGTATAATATTCCAATTCTAAGGTTGTGATAAATTCAACTTTTCTAAAAAAAATCTAATGTATATATAAAAAAGAGATTTAAATCTCTTTTTTTAACTATCGCAATGCTATAATCATGAAAGATTTCTTTACCTATTAAGAAATAAGTACAATCACTTTCCTTAACGAGGGGTTTCAACCCCTCGAGTGATGAACTACTAGAAAAAAATCAAAATTTAATCAAACGAATCAAACGAATCAAACGGTTCGCGTGCGATGGATTTTTAACCCTCGAAGTACACATCAAAAAAAAGACCCAACAACCGTTGAGCCTCTTATTATATTTCATCTATACGTAAATCTTATCTTAAATGAGAATCACACATTTTCATGCTTGGGTGAATCTCAATTTTTCCCTCGGTATTTACCACTACCTTGTTACGGTCTAAAATAAACTGTAAAGCTTCTTCTTTTGGTGTGGGAACACCAGAACACGACATAAAACCAACATCATCACCCCATTTTTCTGCAATAGCTGTAACCAATGTTTCTGGTGTAAAAACTCCTTCGTTGTCCTGAACTAGGAAAATCACTTCGTGTATATGTGTAGTGTTCATATTCTATTTTTTTAATTGATTGATACTTCAAATATAATAAAAGACTAATTTATCTTTTATGCAATTAACATTTATTAAAACCTTTTTTATTTCGTATAAACTCGTTATTAATATTAAAAAATGGTTCCTGGTATTTATTGAAGTTATAACAATATTGTATTGAACTACAGAGAGTTGTGTTTTATTGGGAAGGGGTACACAATGTAATCTAGAATGTATTATGAAATTCTTTGTTTTTGTTGTATTTCAACCCGTTGCAAAAAAAATAGTTGAGTTTAAATTTCTGTATTCATAAAATTTGACTACCAACTATAAAAATTCTAAATTGAAGTGTAAAAGGAACATTTAATTAAAACAAATCCGTATTTAATCGACTTTTTTTGGTAATACTTTCTGGAAGATAAACGTAATTACAATACTCTCTATAATATGTGAAATGTAATAAGATAGGTTAACTACTATCACTTTTACTACTTTATAAACCAGCATATTTCACCAATTTTCACTAACCATTTTTTACAACATGAAAAGAAATTTATTATTTATCTACACTATTTTATTGTTTAGCACTAGTGCTTTCTGTCATCAGCAAACATCGTTTGGAAACGAACCTGAAGCTCCTTGTAAAATTGCTATTCGATATCAAGAGTCAGCTATTTTAACAGAGAAACTCAATAAAGTTAAAAGTGAATTTGAAACATCTAAAAATGTAAGTTTATGGGCCTATAAAGAAGCGGTGACCACAAACAATTATCCTTTAGTCAAATTTTATATTGAAGAAACAAATTTATTAAAAGAAAAAAGCCTTGTAGATTTAGTTTTTGTAGCTGTTCAAAATGGATACATCGATATTGTACAACTATTCTTAGACAATGGAGTTGATCCAAATGGAAAAACAAAGAGTAATTTCTATCTAATTTACAGAGCTGTTCTCTTTCCAGAAATTATGAAATTATTGCATCAATCGGGAGCAGAACTAAATCCTAAAGGATATTCTGGTACCACAACCTTAATGCATGCAGCAAGAGAAGGCTGCCTTGAATCGGTAGAATATTTAGTAGAAAACGGAGCAAATGTAAAAGATAAGTCGGATGATGGAAAAACTGTCATTGATTTTGCTAAATTTAATGAAGCCAACGCAGAAGGTGTGTTGCAATTATTAAAAAATCAGTCAAAATAAGTTTTTAATTTCTGTAGTGCCTCAATTAAACAAATTCTTAAAACGAATCATCTATTACTTTTTAATTCCTTTTTTGGTTTACTGTTTTATTGAAGGAGTTCTACCTGCAACAACTTATACTTTTCGATACGCTGAAGGATTACAATTTAAAAGTCGTCTGAGAATTCCTCATTTGACCAGTAATTATCCTAATATAGATTCTAAGGGGACAGCAGAAGGCGATTTATGCCATCACACTTCAAATGCTATTGTTAAAAAAGAAGATTGGAAAACGGATAAATTAGGTTTTAGAAACAATCAATTCATAGAGCAGGCTGATATTATCTTGATTGGTGATTCTTATATTCAAGGTGTCGGGTTAAGTCAAGAAGAAACACTCGGGAATCAGATTATTACCAAGTCAGATAGTACGATTTCGGTGTATAGTATGGGACCAAGTTCAATTGTAGAGTTTATCCGTTTGATGAATTTAGGGTTGATAAAACCGCCTAAAGTGATGATTTATTCTCAGGTAGAAAGGCATCGATTTTATCCAATTTTGATGCCTACAGAACGCACCTTAGTAAAAGATAAAATAAAATGGTGGTGTAGTCAGTACAGCCTAAACGTATTTCTTGATAAAGCCACTCGACTCTATTCTTTGGATTGGATGAGGGCAAGAATAAAGGAAGAAAAGGGAAGAGGAGTAAAAGCTATTGAAGGATCAAATATGTTTTTCTTAAATGGTAAAAATCAGCCTTATGATAAAAAAGTGCCTGATGTTGTCAAAAAGATCAAAACCTATAAAATGTATTTTGAGTCGATAGGCGTACGATTTATTTTCTATCCCAACTGCAATAAAGAATCCGTTTATTATGATTATGTTCCCTTCGATCATCAGCCAGATTTTTTATTAAGATTGGATACTGCTTTACAAAAAGAGCAAGTGGAAACCATTAATACCTTACAGATTTTTAATAATTATAGGGCAACACATTCCGACCTTTTGTATCATTTAGACGATACACATTGGAACCCTACAGCCGTAGGTTTGATAGCTGATGAGATTATCAGAAAGTATAAAAAAACGCCACTCCCCGAAGGAAGTGACGTTACTCTATTCAGATAAGAACCAATAATTTATTGCTTGATAATCTTACCGAAAGATGTCAATTCCCCATTAATAATTAATGAGTAGATGTACACACCTCTTGACAATTGCTCAGCATCATAATCCATTTTTTGATGTCCGGAAGATAGCTGACCCAATTCTACAAGATCCACTTGTTGACCTTGAAGATTATGTAAAACAACCGTTACAACACCATTTTGAGGCATATCCCACTCAAATGTTGTCTTCGTGTTTACCGGGTTAGGGTACACTTGTAAACCATTGTTTGCTTCACTTGGATCGATAGAAGTGATATCGTCTGAGTTACCCACCGTTACATCTACTGTAATAATGGCAGATAAACCAGATGGATCTGTTGCCATGAAAGCCACATCAGATACACCTTCTTTAAGTGATGAAAGTACAAACTGACCATCGGCCAATCCAGCAATCAACACACCGTTTCCATTATCGGCTACTTGATAAGTTAACTCATCACCATCTTCATCCATGAAAAGCTCTGATGGATCGATGTAATACACATCGCCTGTGGCTAATTCCATTGCTTCCATATCGAAGGCAATTGGCGCTCTGTTTACATCAATTACTTCTAGAGCAATTGATTTCTCAGATACCGCACCGTGTGCATCTTCACCTTTTACAATCAATTCGTAGTTACCCGACATATCGAAGTTAGGTGTTAGTGTGATCGTTAAAGTATCACCCTCAATAGAAGTAGTTCCCATGTCGCCAAGGTTCATTACTTCCGTTGTGAATTCGTCACCTTCCTCATCGTGCATGCCTACTTTAATAACTAAAGTATCATTTTCTAATAAGCTATACGCATCCATTTCTGTTGTGAAGATCGGACCTTGGTTCGTGTGCATACTTGCATAGAAAGAAGTACCCTCATGGTTTGGATCGTTCGTTAGGATCGTCACTTTCGCAGCCACATCTTTTCTACCTCTGTTGAAGGCAGCATCAAATGATAAACTCAACGTAGTTTCTTCTCCCATTGCAGTTTGTCCTTCGCTTTCACTAATGCTTAACCAAGAACCATCGATTGCTTCTTTCGACATCAAACGTACCATATACGCTGACTTTTCAAACTGTGCGGTAGCCGTTAAATCCTCCCAACCATTTGATGTTGGCACAAAGAAAGTTCCCGCAATACGCTCCTCAACTCTTGCTACACCTTGAGGGTAAGCAACACCTTCAGGGTAAGTAATTCCAACAAAAATGTTATCACCATTAAAGAACGTAATGTCCTCCGATAATTCGAAGTTGACTAACCCACCGGTCTCTTCCATTTCAGTAAAGTTCATTGTAAACGATTCAGAAGCTAATTCCACAGGATTGTCAATTGATCCAGTAAGAATTGTAACGATAATATCTCCTTCCGAAATTGTTCCTTTAGGGGTAAACCAAGTAGTCACATCAGATAATTTGAAGCCTTCTACCGGAGCAACAAACTTAGTGATGGTCGTTAATGAAGCATTTCCAAAGCCAATAGAATTACTTGGGCTTGTATGATCATCATATGATAATACTTGATGATAATCCGCTTCATTTATTCCATTGTACACTTGAGGAATTACCGGAGCATCTACAGAGGCAATTCTAGTAGAAGAGTTTGTTGCAAATGCAGTGATTTCTTCTTTTGGAGCAAATCCACTAGCAATGAACTCAATCATTACTTCCCAATCCAAGATGGATTTTCCTTCTGTATTATTGAAAGTGATATCCATTGTTTCTTGGTGATCTGCAGTTACGGCATCAACATGTAAGTCGATGACATTTTCCATTGCAAACTTTGCAGGCTCGTAGAAGTTCGCTTTAATTGTTAGCGTTTTTTCTTCTTCACCTACCACATACTTGATGACCTTTTCGTAAGCACCAGCCGTTTGAGGCATCAAAGTGACTCTCGCTAATACCTCCGTTTTTGGAGCCAACATTGGAGGTAAATAATGGTACTCACCCTCAACTGTAATTAAGTCACCTAAACAACCACCCCAAATGACTGGACCGTCACAGATTTCTTTCCATTTAAAGATTGTTTCCCAATTGTACCATTGGTGAGGGCCTTCTTCCAAACCTGTATCCTCAACGATTACTTGAGTAAATAATTCTAAGTTTAAGGCTGCATCAGCGACAATACTTTCCTTATTGAAGTATAAATCTCCTGTACCGTTGTTGTGTAAAGTGAACTCAGGTTGCAACCACATATTTTCTGTGTATACAATATCACCTAAATCAATGACATCTTCTTGCCAAGCAAACTCAGCACTACCATTTACGGTAAGTGTTACAGGAATAGTGATGTTTTCTTTACCAGGAGTTTTGTTGGTAAACGATAAATTGTGGTTGTATGTACCGCCTAATAAATCTGTAGCATCTACTGTGAACGTAAATGTTTTTTCTTCACCAGCAGGAATAACAGTTTTCTTAGCAGGCGTATATTCAACGGCTAAACCATCCGTAATGTATGGTAAGTAGAAGTTGTTTACCACACCGTCTGTACCGTCTTTGTTCTCTAAACCTAAAGTGAAGTACTTATTGAAGATTTCAACAGCTTCCTGATCGATGGTCTTGTATTGCGTCTTGATCGTACCTTTTTTGTATAAGATCGTTTGTGCAGAAACGTAACCACCTAAAAAGCCCCAGTTATGGATATATCGGTTGTAAGTGATGATGATTTTTTCTTCATCATGTTTTACCCAAATACCTTTTAATGGATGCTCATCGTAGTAATCTTCTCCGGTTAACGACCAAAGTGAGGCGATGAAGTTATGTGGTTCTTCTTCTGCATTCGGGATCTCGATACTAAATAATGGAGATGGCACAGTTGGTTCAGTGAACGTCATGATACCGTTGTATCCAATCCAAATTTTATCGTAACCTTCTTCCCAGAAATCGAAAGTGAAAGGCAGGTCGTAAGGTTCCCATAACATGTAAGTATCTTGAACGGTTACTTTCTCCCAAGTTTCATCAATGGCTTCCCATTGGAATACAGGGGCATTCGGATCGATTAATCCATCCAATTGCTTTTTGTTGTCTCTCCAAGCATAAGTGAAGTCTTTTAAAGGAGCAACATCCATTGCTTCGGCAGTCGTTTCGTACATCCAAACAGCACCATTTGGCAATACTTCTAAGTCAGCATTTCCATTGGCATTACTTACCGTAACATTTACAGTAGTTTTCTCTCCAGCGGCCAAAGTGATGTCCATTGGAGTGGTATCCAATTCGATCTGTGGCTCGTCGATGATTGTTGCCGTGATGTTAAATACATGTGTTCCTCCATCAGCATCGTTAAATGTAATGATCTCAGAATAGGTGCCCACCTCCTCTGTATCAAGGGCTACTTTAACTGTGGTACCCAACCTTGGAAGCAATTGGAAAACCGATTTATCCACACTGAATTTACTATCGATTCCTCCATCAATGACTGTACTTGTGAAATCAATCAAAGCACTTCCGTTGTTCACGAAATTGATGTTATGTACTACATCTGCAGTTCTATAAATAGAACCCAGATTCACGTCTTTAGATGATGTCTCAATATTAGAAACTCCACCATCAATAATATCTACATTTACTGTAAAGTGAGCGATTGGTTGTATTGGATCGTTAGAAATGATGGCTATATTTTGTGTATTTAATCCTTCTACCAAATCCTCTGTTTGCACATCGTAAGTAATCTCTACGCTACTACCCACAGGAACCAAACCTTCTGTTTTCGATAAGTTATGAATGATGTTTGGACCAGGGTGGTTTACTTTCACCATCACTTCAGTGTAATCATCCTCAAACAATTTCTCTGGTTTTCTGATAAACTCGTAGATATAGAAACCATCTTGTTTGTCTGGACTTTCGATACCTACAAATGGATCTGTTGCGGTAGCATTTCCCCAACCCATATCTTTGTATCGCATTTCGATGTTACCGTTGTAGTACAATGCTATTTGGAAAGTCATTGGAATATCCGATCGGCCATTGGCTTGTTTTGGTAACATTTGCTCGTACTGAGCAACCACGCGATCATCAAATTTCTTATAAAGGATTTTAGAGTTTAAGCCCCAATCCATGTATTCGTATAAGAAAGCGATGTATCCGTTGGAAGTAAATGATCTACCCAAAAGACTACCGAATGAACCGTTTACTGGATCTTTTTCATCCACTGCAATCATACCTACATGCGATAAATACATTTCAGTAAGTAGGGTATCATAGAATGGGAATTGGAAGCCTAAGTCTACTTTAACGAAATCGAGGAAAGGATTGGCTTTAAATTCTGGCGTATAATCAATTACATCTTCCGCACCCACTAATTCGTCCCACTTCCAGTCTTCCGTTTCTGGAGCATCCGTGTCGATTCTTTCCCAAGAATAACCAAATTGATGATCGTTATCTGAAGTTTCTGAACTGTATTTAGGTATGATAAATTCCAATGGGAAGTTACCTGCGTTCGTGATCGTTACAGATCCATTACCCGACTCACCAATCGTATGCGTGTAAGTGATTTGCTCAGGGGCAACATCAATTTCTGATGGTTCTATACCGAAACCTGTCACGGCAAATGTGTGTTCCCATCCGCTAGAGTTGTATAAACGAACCACTGCATTATCATTTCCACCCACCGTTGGAGTATATCTTAATTCAAGATCAACAGTTGCACGAGGGTTTAGAGAACCAAACCATTTTCTACCTGAAGAAATGTCCCAACTTTGAGCAGAAGGCATACTGAAGTTGGTTCCTTCTAAGGTAGTCAAATCAACATTAATCCCACTTTCTCCACCGTAACCGAAGTTATTTAAGGCCACGATAAAGTCTTTTTCATAACCGATTTGTACACCACCCACTTCAACAATATTTGGTGTAATAATATTCGATTCGTGGTTGTAAGCATAAACAGAATAAGGCGATCTTACCTCTGGATTTTGAGTGTCATTTGATTCGAAAATCGCATTCATATTCACATATCCACCAGGCATTTTGCTGATGTCTACTGTGAAGGTAATTTCTTGTTCACCCACACCGTTGATCTCTCCACTTTCAGGGTTCATTGTGATAAAGTTTCCGTAATGGGGATCTTTACTCACACCGGCTACACAGAAAGAGTATCCACCAAAACCAAACGCAGAGTTGATAGGCTGCCATGTCTTTCCATCATCAAACGACATCCATTGATAGAATTCTGAGTCTTCAATTTCGTTAGAGTTATTGATACCGATTGGGTATTGGTTGCCTGCAGGTACTTTTGTGACAATCCACATTACTTCACCTTCAGGGAAGAAAATGTGCTCGTTTCCTTCTGCTTGTACTCTTTTTAATCCTTGACTTTTACTATCAATTCCTTTGGATAACACTTTTTCAGCCTGAGAAAGTATTGGTCCTCTATAAACTTCAACAACTGCTTCTCCAGATGTGATATCACCTAAATAAACTTCTACTTCCGTTAGGTTAAAACCTTCCTCTTCTGTGATGATAAAAGCGGATGCAGTTGAGTTAGATAGGCTTAAATCCTCCTCACCTACGACCATAGATGCATAAATACTGCTGACATATTCTTTGTATTTGTTCTCGTATGGTTGTAAAACAGATGGATCTTCTTTTGTAGAATATACCTCAACTTTTTCTTGTTTGTCAAAAGCCATATTTCGAGGAGTGCTTTGCACTGTACCCACTGTAGGAACACTGTATGAAGAAGATTTATATTGATATGTATTTCTCACTTTACCCTTCCACTTCAAAATACCATCTGCATTGTTTTTAATGATATGTTGATGTGTTGCTGTCATGCTTTCATCGGCATAGACATTGATAGTCGTCCATGAAGCAGTTGTTTCGATTTCGGGACCTAAATTGGTCGTCCCGACTATTTGATTACTTATTTCAGAGGTATTGCCCCAACGGTCGTAAGCAATAACCGTAAATGCATAAGTCGTTTTGTCTTCTAAACCATATAACTCATATTCGTATGTAGTGTTAGCAGCACTATCAGAAAATACGATCATACTTGTAGCTGACTCTGTTACATCTTCGCCCTCGTTATATAAGATTTCAAATTTCGAAGGAGCACCATCGTCTTCATCAGTTGGAACGGTCCATGACAGACGTACAAAATTATTTGAAGCACCAGTGATCATCAAGTCGGTAATTGCATTCGGAGCATCACCTTGATTTTCGATCACTGCTAATCCAGCATCTAACAATCCGGCACCTAATTTTCCAGTGAAACCAAAGTTATCATCATCAATATTTCTACTTGAAGCGACTAACTGATTCCAAAGAATATCAGGTGTCATATGATCGCCACCCATTGCCGAAAGGATCAAAGCAGCCGTACCCGATACATGAGGGCAAGCCATTGAAGTACCTTGTAAGAACCCATATTGGTTGTTTGGCAAAGTAGATAATACAGCATCTTGGTTACCATACGTTAGATCTCCACCCGGAGCAGTAATATCGATCCACTCTCCATAGTTAGAGTAGTACGCTTTTTTCTTTGATGGACCCGTTGCAGCCACAGCCATTACTTTACTGTAGTAACCAGGGTACATTTGTGCATCGATGTCGCTATTACCTGAAGCAAAGATCACAATACCACCTTTCATAGGAGTGCCTTCATAATCGCCAGCTTCTTCGATGAAGTAATCGATGGCATCTAAAACAGCTTGTTCATAGGCACCTGCTTGAGTGTATCCCCAAGAGTTTTGAGAAATAACTGCACCGTTATTCGCTGCATAAATAAATGATGCTGCTGTATTGTTATTCGGTCCACCGATAATCTGAAGTGGCATAATGCGAACACCATCTCCATTACCTGTACCACCTGCAATACCTGCTACACCTTTTCCGTTATTGGTTACCGCTCCAATTGTTCCTGCTACGTGTGTTCCGTGTTCCTGAGGATCTAATTCCCCACGATCGAAAGCAAAGTTATAACCGTAGTAATCGTCTACATAACCATTGCCATCGTCGTCCACACCTGCTTCTCCATTCATTTCTGCTTCGTTTATCCAAAGGTTTGGACGAAGATCTTCGTGGTCGGTATCCACACCCTCATCGTGTACGGATACAATTACATTACTTGTACCTTGAGTGATTTTCCAAGCTTCCAATAGTTGGATACTACTTTCTGGTAACCATCCACTTCTATCGCCAGTGTTGTGATAGTGCCACTGTTGATCAAAAAGTGGATCGTTGGTAGTTGGACCTTCTTCATTGAAGGCTTCCGGTTGAACTACTGTAGCACTTCCTTTTCCAATGATATGTTTTTCTAAACGGACCTCGGCCAATTCTACATCGGCCACATGCTTAAAACTTTCCACCACCTGCTGTGGAGAAACGTTGGCATCGACTTCTACATCGTACCATAAATGAAGTCCGTGTCTCTGAAGTTTGTGTTCAAATCGAGCATCAAAAGGAAAGACCCTTTTCATGTTGTGTGCATGGTATTGTTGTGCCACCGCATCGAAGTCGGCAATACCCAATTTACTTACTCCCAAGGCGTTCATTGGAGCAATTTGTAGTGTGGTCTGCACCTGAGGTTTAAATTTCACTCGGATGTAACCTTGTGCTTCTCCTTTCTGATTGAAAGACATGACCCCAGGCATTTGTTGTGCCTTTACCTGAAGTCCAACAGCACTTAGCAGAAGTAAGATTGCTAATAGATGTAGTTTTTTCATCATTGCGATTGTTTAAAAATTGAATTAGTAAGCTGGGCGTTTTATTTACCCAGTTTGATCGATGAGGCTAGTTTTTCATGTAGCTTCTTGAGTACGTCAATCTCCTTTTTGCGTACCTCTATTAATCTTAAAATAGATTCCTTGTCGAGTGGAATCTTGTTATTCGGTCGTGTCGGCATAGTTGATTTATTTAGGCCAACGATAATCGCAATGTTACTAGGTTTGTAAATGAAACTTAACAATGTAGTAGTGCTATAAGGGTGCTATAGGGGGTGCTACATTTGTGCTACAGGGGTATTTTCAGGTATTTAAATACTTGATTTTGTGTTTGTTGTGGTTTTTGCTGCTGTGGAGATAATAGGGTGAGTATTGTTGTTGGATATAGTAGTGTTTGAGGTGGGTTGTAGATTAAAGTTGTAAAAGGTAAGCAGTATGTTTTGACTTTTAGTGGTAAAAGAAAAAGTGATCCTTATTTTATAATTCAATCTGAATAGCTTTTCGCTGAATCATAACAATATACTCATCTTTCATTGTTTCAGGTAAAAAACTTTCTTGGATGAATTTATACCATTTTGGAAGTAATTTTTTATACTTCTTAAAAATATTTTCTATGACTTTAGGGGACATATCAGCTGCTGTCATTGCAGTTTCAAAATCCTTACGTTTTATTTTTTTCTTTTTTCCATTTAGATTTAATGCAAGCTCTTCATCGTCTCCTTCAACTACTAATTCAGAAGCTACCATATCATAAGCGGGACACAAATCGTAGTTACCATTTCTTTTTAGTAAAGAGAAATTTTTCAAATGCATATCGTTATTTCCGGTGAGAAAACAGAACAGTACCATTTCGTAATAATCTGTTACATTTAACCCTGAGTTGGCTGTATGTTTCTTAATGACCTTTACAATTTGTTCATGAGACCCTTTGTATTTGTATTCAGTAAGTCGTTCTGTTAACTGACACATATCTTCCATATGCAGTTTTTTTCCTTTGTTACGGTCAATTCTTTTAGTGATGTAGGCAAGTTGTCCCGATTGAAGTCTTATCAATGAATGTTGAACTGTTTTGATCTTGCTGATCTCAGCTAAATGCATGGTAACATCTTCAATTTCAGGTAGGTTGTCGAATAATTCGGTTTGAGGTTTAAGAATATATTCTCCCCATAAACCCACTATTGTAAATCTTTCTGGTGAACTAACATCAGTGCTTAATCCAAGTGAAAGTTTTGGTTGGACACCAGTAACTGTTTTTTGGCTCTTGACTACTCTTTCCGCCAACTGTACTATTTGATCTTCACTAAAATCAATCAATGGAGGAGAAGGTTTACCAAAAAACTTTTTGCTACATTTTGGATGATACCCTGTCTGTCCAGCAGGTGTTTTTAACTCTTCAGCATTTATTTCTTTATAACAGTATAAGCACTTGTTTTTCATGAATCTAAATTTCTTCTATTGCTACAGCACCAATACAGTCTTGGCATGTTTTTAGTAAAATTTCCATTCTGTCTCTTGGGTCTAGTTTCCAATTTTTTTGAGCGATATCCAATAACCATCCTTCTGGAATCAAACCATCAAAAAATGGGAACATGACTTTACTTTCAAATTCTTTTTCTTCCAAAGGCAGGGTTAAGCTAATTGGTTCGGCGTCCTTTAATTCCAAGTATGTTAGATCATATTTAAAATGGAATCCATTTTCATCTTCTGTAAGTATTCCCGATAACCTGTCATGCATATATACTTTAGCTCTCTTCATTTCTTACTGTTTGTACCGGACCTAATTCATGTCCGAATAATGTTAGAATCTGATTTACTTTATCCATTCTTAAACTTCTTTTTCCTTGTTCAAGTTCTCTAACAAACCTTAACCCTACACCTGCTTTGAATGAAAGGTCTTCTTGAGTTAACCCCAAAGCTTTTCTTCTTCCTTTAACGAATTGACTTAAATTATTCATAATTTTATACCTTATCGGGTATGAAAATAGTAAATAATAATTTAAATATACCTTTTCGGGTATAATATTATTTTAAGATTTCCTTTTTATACCTTATCGGGTATAATTTAATTTTGTAGTCAATAAATATACCTTAAAGGGTATACTTCGTTAAGCATATTGATCACCAGCTTTTACATAAAAAAGACCTATTTTTACATTTAAACTAAATTCAGCAAACGACCAATGAAATCTTATTACGATATCTTCCGCGATTTACCTGACTCAAATTTATTAAGGCGAATAGAAAACAAAGATAAATATCATAAGGATGCTGTGATGGCTGCTTTTGACATGTTATTAAAAAGAGGACTCAGTGTAAAGCATCCATTTCCGGGGGAGGAAGTAAAAGATGCGAGAAAATTATTTCCTTATTTTTCTCCGGAAGATAAAGACCCTCAGCATTGGTTTAAATATGTGGTAGATAAGATACCATTAAAGACTGTCATCGGGTATCTAATTTTTATTCTCTGTGTATTAATCGTTGGGTATAATACAGAAATGGATGGTGATTGGAAAAACCATTTATTTATATACACAGACTATATTGTTACCAGTGGTTTTATATATAATTTAATTATTTTCATTACCTTTTTTTTCTTCTTTTTTAGGACAAAGAAAAGAAGGAAAAGCTTCTTAAATATCAATCCAAGGCGAGTATTTTTTGCTTTTTATATAAGCTTATCCATATTTCTACTTTTAAATATAATTGGCTTTGTTTTTTCAAAGACACCGCTTGTCGTTACTGTGTTGAATAGTAATTCATTAAAACAATTTTTGGCATTATCAGTCAACAATGTCTTTGCCTCTTTTAATCAAGTTTTAATTGTGTTTTGGTTATTGCTTTCTCAATTATTAATACGTTTCAAATCTAATAAATTAAATAGGCGGTTAATTATTATAGGAGTATGTTTTTTATCAATTCTTTTGCAATTGCCTAGTCACTTGGTTGAAATAGGTTTTTCTATTTCAACCTTTTTTATATTATTAAAATTTGGATTTATAACTTATTGCTTATCTGTGATTTATGTTAGAGAAAGGAACTTGTTGCTTTTAGTGTTTTTAATGTTTATTCTAGATTTGAATTATGATTACTTTCGAGGTGGTGGTACATTTTACCATAATTGGACCATATTTTTAATTGCCTTATTCAGTACAAATTCAGTTAGTAATAATCAAATATTTCATTGGGTAAAATCATTTAATCTACCAATTTCTGGAAGAGTATTTTTTGGAGGTTGGATAGCAACTATTCCTTTAATACTCATCTTGCCCAATACGGCTTGGGATTTTTATTTGAAATCAGGTAAATGGTATTTATTAAATCAAAATGATAAATCATTAGTACTAATCACAGAAGCAATTCGTAAAGACGACAGCAATTCAGAATATTTTAATTTAAGAGGTAATATTTATTATCAACATGGTTTAATGGACATTGCTGTAAAGAACTACAACAGATCAATAGAATTAGTTTCTGATAAATTCATAGTATTTCAAAATAGGGGTAATGCTTATAGGGATATGGGAAATTATGAGGAAGCTATAAAAGATTATGCTAAGTGTATTGAAAATAATTATCAAGTGATTAAATGTTTAGAGGAAAGAGGGAATTGTTATTTTAAATCAGGAGAATTTACCAAAGCAATAGAAGATTTGGCAACATGTTTAGAACTATCACCTAACAATTTGAATGCTCTCAGTATAATGGGAAATATTTATTGGGCTAAAGAGGATTATACAAATGCTGAATTTTATCTAAAAAAATCTATTGAAAACGGGAATAATAATCAAACTGTTTCCGAAGCTTTAGCTTTGGTTTATATGAAACAAGATAAGGTAAATGAGGCATATCAAGTGTTTTATAAAATCAATGATAAGCCATTTACTTTCAGAAAATCAAATTATAATTATGGATTAGCTCTTTATCATCAAGGACTTTTTGATGAGGCAATTGAGCAATTTCAAAAATCAATTGACAAACATGAGGAAGAAGATAAATGTTATTATCAGTTGTCCCTTTGTTATAATCAATTAAAAATGCCTGCTAAGGTATGTGAGTATATGCTTATTGCGGCAACTATGCAACACGAACAAGCTAAGGAAGATTTGAAGAAGTATTGTGAATAATGTATTTATATCCCAGGACTGAAGTCCTAGGCTTGCGATAATTATATCCTCAAGACTAAAGTCTTTTCAGATTTTGACGAGTAACCGTTATGTAAATTCCGTCTTGCAGTAAATTTAGTGAACACTTCAGTGTTCACTAAACCAATTATTACTACCCTAGGGTTTCAACCCTAGGATAATTATTCCGCTGTTTGGAACCGTCAGAAATCCCCCTTAATTTTATCCTTATTTTTTCAGTAAATAACCAGCTAAAAACAATGTCATCATCATTTAAGACCAATTTCTATGTTAGTTTTGGTATAGCAGCAATAATAGGATTGCTATTATTCATTCAAACTACTAATGCCTTAATAAGCGGTATTCTTACCTTAATATTAGGAACTCTATCTTTTATTTTCGGCTATGTTGGAGATTACTTAGGAGAAAAAAGACATTATACTGTCATAAACAGCAACGGTTTTTTAGGGTTAATTAATGATGGTTTTAGCGTAGAAAAGAAAGAGCGATATGTTGGTTTAACAGGTACCTATAATGGATATATTGTAGATATCTATTATGATTGGTCAACTGTTGTAAAACCAAGAGTCCACAAAGCGTTTGTGATCAATTTCTATTTTCAACCTATTAAAGGAAGTGATGAATTTAAAGATGATATTTACAATCAATTTGTTGATAGACATAAAGTATCAAACTTTGGTTTTTATCCACATCAGTATTGGTGGAAAGATGGAATGTTGTCAGTGAAAATTGGTGCGACTATGTGGAACCCAAGTCGTAAAAAACTAATCAAATACTTAAAGAAAGGAAGTGAAATTCTTCAAAAGGAGAGGTTGAGACCTTTAGACAAAGAAGGCTTGCGTCTGCATAGAGAGGAATATCCATATCATTTAGTACCAGAAATCGATTTATATTTTATGCAAGAGGAGGTAGAGGTATTTTAGGTGAAACATTAAATGTAACAATCAAAAAATCATTCAATTAATGATAGTTTGATAATGAAATTTCATTATCTTGTGACGTTTTTTATTTGAATTACTTTTTAGTTAGCGATTTTTTTTAATCTTAAAATTAACTATGCCAACTGCCTTTAACTTAATCAATAATGTATTATTTAAATGTACATCATTAGTATTGTTTCGTTAGGTCAGTATATAAAATTTAGCTAGTAACAAACTATTCACATTCAAAAAACTAATGAAAAATATAACTCAACTATTACTCTTATTTTTAATGGTATCCTGTGGGTTTGGTTCTAAAAATCAGATCACATGTGAAAAATATAGCATTGACCTAGAATCTAATACTCTTCAATTGAATGGGAGTATGGTATATTTGAATACTTTTGATTCAGTTTTTTACTTTAAAAAAGAAAAGAAGGTCTTGGCTTATCAAAAGCTCAATAATAATATTAGAGTTGTTGGTTTTGATTTATGTAAAGGTAGAACAGATATAGATGAAATACTATTAAATAGAGATTGGATTTCAGCTAATTATGTTTTTGATGATTTAATACAATTCTTAACTAAATCTTCAGATGGGGAACTGGATTTAATAGAATGTAGATATTCAGAACATGATATTTTAATTTATGACTATTGGCAAGGGAAAATAGATATTGTAGGAATTCATAATCATCCAAATGAAATTGATTTAACAGCACAAGGTATCACAAAATCAATAACTTCATGGAAACCCAAAGGAGATAATTCTTTTGAAATAAGTCTTGTTACTTTAAACGATAAAGTACTAGGGCAGTATTGTTATTTTAGCCAAAGTAGAATAGACTGTATTGATGGAGATAACTTTTCATTTGAGTTCAACAATCAAGAGTTTCAAAAAAACAATGAGGTCAAATTTAAATTTAGATCTGGCTATTCTAATACTTGGGGAGAGGCGAAAATTATTAAAATATCAGAAGATAAAATTCATTGGAAAGTGACTAAAGCACCTA
The DNA here is from genome assembly GCF_018736045.1 of Flammeovirga yaeyamensis. Classification (NCBI taxonomy): domain Bacteria; kingdom Pseudomonadati; phylum Bacteroidota; class Cytophagia; order Cytophagales; family Flammeovirgaceae; genus Flammeovirga; species Flammeovirga yaeyamensis. Next base: position 693,956 of record NZ_CP076133.1, read on the forward strand.
AAGGGGTTTATTATGCTTTTGATGATGTGGAGATGTTGAAAGTTTAATATAAATTAGAATCATTTTTTATGAGCTACCATCAAATAATTTTCTTTATACTAATAGTAATATCGGTCTCTGGGTGTGGAAAGATAAAAGATGATAAGTTTTTTGATAACAAGGACCTTAATGAAGTATTCGAAAAGGTTCCATATTTAGAAAAACTAAATAAAGAGGTCTTTAAAGGAGACAATCTACTTAAATTCTATGAAGCATATGATCTGATTAATAATCTATCGTTAAATAATGTATCTGAGGAATTATTCAATAAGTTCAAAGATCCAATGAGCTTACATTATATATTCAAAGTTTCAGATGATTACTTAGGAGTAATAGTAAGCTTTGGTGTAAAAGACGAAAGTGAGATTTTAACTGAATATCCTAGTGGTTGGGTGATACTAGTATTAAATCAACAAGGTCAAATAACTAGTTTCCTTAATATTATTGGTGTATCAAATTATTATAAAGAGGAGATTTCTCTTGAATTTATTGATAATCAGTTTTTGATTAAAAAGACATATAAGGTTAGAAAAAATGGTGAATTAGTACCTAATAAAGTAGAATCATTTAAGTATAAAATTTCTTCTAAGGGCACTTTTGATAGAATAAATTAAAGCTAACAATGCAAGAAAATTGATATGAACCAAATAAAAACAATTAGCCTTCAGATAATACTTACTATAGTATTTATGAGTTGTACAAATCAGGCAAATAAACTCGAAAATCTAAGACAATTTCAAGATGACCAAGTATTTAATGTTTGGGATAAACAAAAAGGAAACGATGAAGCCTTTTTGGGGCTTATAGGTGAAGGTAAAATAATTTCATCTTCTTTTTTCAAAGTATCTTCTGATACACTACCTTATAATTATTTTTTGAAAAATGATTCTATTTATGTTCTAGGTAAAATAGATGAAACAAAATATGTCATGTCAGATGGGAATTCAATTTTTGGATGTTCATTAGATCCAAACAATACAATAACTTCTATTGTTTCCTTATCAATTTTTTTTCCAGAGGATTATTATCATGTATCTAGTCATATAGAAAAAAATAATATTCTTATTCTTGAAAAGGATGGCTGTAAAGAAAATAGCTATGTTTATTCTTTAGAAAATACGGAATTTATCCATCCTAAGGTAAATTTTAAAGAAACAGGTTGTAAATAAAATTGTTTCTTAATGATAAGTATACAGCTAATTTAATTTGACTTAAAAATGAAATTAAAACTAATCATCTTATCACTTATCACCACTTTTTTCTTTTCTTCTTGTGAGGAAAAGCTATCGAAAATAGAAAGTGATAATTATACTGGGTTTATACAAGGAGACCCAACAATCAAGTTAGAGGTACCATTTAGAATGGGAGAGTTTGGGAAAGGATTTATTAGTAATGCTCCTTCAAAAACATACTCTTTGACAAAATCGGAAGACTTTAATAAAAGAAAATCTCTTATTAAAAAGTTAGGTTTGAGATTTAACTCTTTTGATGAAGAAAGTTATACCTCAAGTAATTACTCACAAAATACAATAGTTTATCAAGGGTATACACCTTTCTCTAAAGATAGAGTAGTCGAATTAATAGGGTTTGGTGAAATGCCTTTGGATAAAACTGGAAAACAAAGTGTAGATTTCTATTACATGCTCGTGTTGTCTAATAGTCAAGGTGAAATTTTAGATAAGGACACTTTAGCTATATTCTCAAATTATGATGACCAAAATATCATTTACCGAGAAGGTGTAATTCTTAGTGAGGATCAATATATGACGATCGATTATGAGTATAAAAAGGCGAATAATATACCTACAGAAATTGTTCTTCATCGTAAAATGTTTTCAATAGAAGATGATAAGTTTACTTTACAAAAGAACTTATCTGATTTTATATTTCCATGTGATGAAAATGCATTGGACTTTGTTGGTCAATTTAAAAATGAAAACAAGGTTAAAACATATTGGTCTGCTTCTTCTGCTCAAAACAAATCTTCTTTTAAGCCTTTGGATAACAATTCTTTCCAAGTTTCATTAATTAAAAAGGATAATAAGATTTTAGGACAATATTGTTATACCAGTCAAGGTAGAATCGATTGTTTTTTTGGAGACGATTATTCATTTGAGTTCAACAATCAAGAGTTGTTAAAGAACAAAGAAGTCACTTTTAAATTTAGATCAGGCTATTCTAATACTTGGGGAGAAGCGAAAATCATTAAAGTATCAGAAGATAAAATTCATTGGAAGGTGACTAAAGCACCTAAAGGTGAGTGTTATGCTTATGATGATGTGGAGATGTTGAGAATCTGATTTAACATGCCCTGGGATGGAGATTATTTGGAAGTTTTGTTAAAATATAACTCACCGACTACAAGACTTCTATCGTTTGTTATTATATAGAAAAGACCCCGAAAATGTCAATATGGCTTTTTTGGGGTTTTTAGTTTGCTTAATAGATAGTATCATCTTTTTCCTAAGGTTTGGCTCAAGTCAACAAAATCGTGTTTATTACCAACTTTAACAAAGAGATCTCACTCGTCGGTTAGGAAATGATTTTCGATGAGGAAAATGAATTAAAATCGTGAGCAAACGCGAAAGGACTTGAAACTCAAAAAAAAGGATAAGAGAATTGAGCAAAACCCAATCCTCTTATCCTTTTATTATTATGCAATTATTAATCTTCTAAGGGATAATTTAAAAGAACAAGCGATTCTTTGCATGTGCATATCTCCCCTTAAGCTTTATAAATCATTATTCACGAAAATGAGAAAAATCAAGAGTTCTAATGAAGCAATAAAAATTTAATCATTGAATTTTCATATCATCACACAAACTACTCATAATCCATACTAACCGGAACGACTAATTCATGACTACTTGCTTGTGGGACACCATCTACCATTTTTGGTGTAAACTTAGGGCACCCATAAGCAATTTTTTGAAGCTGTTTCGCTATCCAAGGTGTAGAACAATTTTTGACTTCTATATCAGTTACATCTCCTTTTTCATTAATTGTGTAATGAAGACTTACTTTCTCATTAGTGATATAATCAGTATCTTCAATCAAAGTAGCAAAGTAAAATTGCAAATATCTTAGAAATTCATAGTCATGTCTTCTACCAAAGAGTGTCGGTTCGGCATTTTCTCTTAAATTGACATGCTTTCTTTTATTATCCTTAAACTGAATGTTATTGCAAATCCATTCTTCATCAGTTACATAGAAATTATCAATAAGCATTAATTTTTTATCTAACGAAGGTTGATTAACAACCGTGAGAATAGCATAAGCTCCTTTTCCTATGGCTCTGAAACTTGTATTTCCTATTTTATATGATGCACTCATATTGCTTTGAAAATTGTTAAGTTGAATTCCTCTACCAATTGGAAAAGTTGTAAAATTCCTACTATACTGATTAGCCCCATTCCCATAATAAACCAAGTAAATGTTTGCTGTAGCATTAAGTTCTGGAGTTTTATTACTAATAGTTTCCACATAATACTTTATATCAAAAGGACCTTCCTTATCATACTGAAAAACATTCGTATTGGCTGGCAGCTTTCCTTCAGTAGAAAAATAAGTAGCAAGATAATCCATACCCAATGAACAAGAAGTAGTCTCTAGCTTAGGTAAATTATATTTTGCATCGATTTTGAACTTAAAATGAATATCAAAATACTTTGAAGGCTGATTTTTATCAAAAAAGTGAATCTTAGCCGTATAGTCTTTTCCTTCTTTAAATCGATGGTCAAAGACCATAGCTGCAAAAATAGTAAAGTCATCCCCTTGAGGAGGGAATTTGAAATCAAGCTCACTGAATTCATGAACTGACTTTAGTCCTTCATCCAATGTTTGTGTATAAGTCAGTTTGTACGCAAGGTGATGCATTCCCTGGTTTAAAGAAAAACCATCTAAATTATTAACGTTAATGACAAGTTCCTCACCTATACCAAATGAAAAATCATCTCTGATTTCTTCCCTGTCAAAAATAAGCATTTCAAAAGATTCGCAAAATAAGTCATGGAATTTCGTTCTATTAGTATTAATACTCTGAGCAGAGACAGTGTTAGAAAACACTCCTAGAAAAAGAAAAAAAATAAAAGATACTAAAAAATTGGTTTTCATTCTGGTTAGTCTTTTTTGTATTATTAAATTGAAAAAACACATAGTTAGCAATTTTAATCCTGACAAACAAGTTGGTAAATACTAGTAAAATTCACCTTTCCTACTAAGAATAACTAGCTCACTTTTATATTAGCAATAAAATATTGAGTGAGGAAAATGGATTAAAATCGTGAGCTATTGCGAAAGGACTTAAAGTCCAAAAAGAAAGGATAAGAGAATTGAGCAAAACCCAATCCTCTTATCCTTTTATTATTATGCAATTATTAATCATTAAAGCCAATGAAACAGAACTAGCGATCTCCCTCTTCCCCTGAAAGGACGTATGCCATAAGCCCCTTAAATACCTAGACAAAACCTTCCATCTGTGACACATTACGATCCCCATTTGTCTCTTAAATATAAAAACTAAACCTTTCATGAGACAACTCAAAACCATATTACTCTTACTATTTTGCAGCTTCCAGTTACATAGCCAATCTATTCAACTTGATAGCCTAAAGTTCCATCAAATTGACAGTGTATATAATTACTTTTTATTTGATACTTCTGGAATGGGATCAATGACTTTTTATGATATCAAAGATAACTTTGAAGAGTTTATAAATGACTTTCCAAAATCAGATTATATACCATTCGTTTACGGGAGATTGAGTGAACTAACATATCGATTTGATTTACCGGATGAACGATATCAAATAAATAGAAAAATTGTAGACAGTTACAATAACTTTAGTTTGATCAACTATGAGCGGAGATTTTATATTAATCATAAGAAGAATGGGGAAAAGTATGTTCAAATAGTAAGTCCTAATGATAAGAATGACTGTTTAAAAGAAGCGTATAATTATCTAGCACATCACAGCTATTCTGAAAAACGATACACCGAAGCTTTAGAATTAATAGATCTTCATAATCAAGTGGAAAATACATCGCCAATGAAATACTCATGTTTTTCTTATCCACGAGATTCATTAAGTAATTTAAAATATGATATTTATTACGATTTGGAAGAATATGAAAAGTGTTATGAATTAAAGAAAGATGATGTGATATACTATCTATTATATAGTGAAGATAATTGTTATGGAGATGTATCAAATATTGATTTTGAACAAATTGAAAGAACTATTGATAAGTATGTTACAGTAATTAAGAAAGTATTTTCCAAAAGGGAAATTGAGGAACAATTTCTAAAGCAAATCAGACCAGAAAATTCGGATTATTTCGATTATAATGTGACCTTATTTGGGAAAAAATATAGTAAGTACTTTATGGAGGAAACATTACACTATTATTTAAATATTGAAATGGAATTTTCAGAAGATGAGTGTATAGTTTGTGAGATGGATAAAAACGAAATAGCTGAAAAATTGGATAAAAGGTTAAAAGAAACGTTTCTTTACAAAAAGCTTTCAGAGTAATATAAAAATCAATCCCTACCCCAATGCACCACCTCCTCCAAAAGATCTCCCAGAAAACACCAATCACACCTGAACTAGAAAATCGGACTCAAGAATTATTTACATTACAAGAACATCAAAAGTCTGATCTACTTTTAGAGGCTAATCAGAGGGCGAGGTATTTGTATTATGTGGAGAAAGGAGCATTGCATAACTATTATTATCACGATGGTCGACAAGTGAGTTCTTGGTTTTATGTAGAAGATATGTTTATCACATCTTGGTATAGCTTTTATGCACAACAACCAAGTTTTGAGAACATCGAATGTTTAGAAGATTGTACGTTATATCGTATTAGTTATGAGGATTATCAGAAGCTGATACAAGAATTTCCAGCTTTTGGTAATTTTGCACGATTACTGTCCGAAGAGATTTTGGCCATCTTAGATCAGTTTTCTAAGAGTTGGTCTTTTTTATCAGCAAAAGAAAAATACGATTTAATGGAAGTGTATTTTCCAAAGATCGAACAGCGAATTAAGTTAGGGCATATTGCTTCTTTTTTAGGGATATCACAAGAGACGTTGAGCCGTATTCGTGCTGGAAAATAAGATTTTGATCTAGATCAAAAGAACCCTTATCAGATTACCTGACATTTGTAGTTGAACATAAATCAAAACTATGAATCGAAACAAAATTATTCTCTCTTTAGCATCATTGCTATTTATTATTATTGCTGCTTGTAAAAGTGTGGAGATGTCTTCAGTTGATCCTGTATTAGAGATCGGTGAGGTATCTTACAATGGAACAATAAAAAGAATTATTCAAAATCACTGTGTCACTTGTCATTCAGGAAAACGACCCACGGGTGATCTTGATCTAACCACTTACGAAAATGTCGTTGATGCCATTAAAACAAAAGATCTATTAAACCTTATCAACAACAAGAATTTTCCGATGCCCACTACGGGTTTGATTTCTAAAAAGGAAAGAAAGGCTATACAGAAATGGGCGGAAAATGGTTTTCTCAGATCATCAAAAAAGGAAAAAAAAGAGGAGGAAGATACTACTGCTGTAACGTTTGAAGCTCCGAATTTACAACCCATTGATATCGATAAAAATGGATTTGAGTTTTTAGAAAAAATGCAAGGACATTGGGTAGGCAAAATTCATTTATTAGGAAGAGATATACCTTGGTTTGCCTTCGATTTTAGAGCGATCAATAGTTCTCAAATTCATGGATTATTTGAAGGAGGAAGTATGGGGAATTTGTTCAATACTTTTTTTGTAGCCGATTTTAAGGGGACGAAAACGATTATGCTCCGTAACGGAGGTATTCTCGGTGGTATCTATCGTACTAGTTACTTTGTGATGACAGAAGCTGACAACGATGAGTACTTATTTGTAGATGCTTATGGTGGAAAACAGATTATGTGGGTGAAGATATCATTCAAAAATGATCAGATGAAAATGCTGACCTATACCAGTAAAATGGGAATGAAAACACCAAGCAAGCACATAGAATTTGATGGACGAAAACTACATCAAGATCTCGCTCAAAATGCAGCTAAAAAGTATCAATTCCCAAGTAAAGAAGTGGTGAAAAGTTTTCCTCAAGGAATGCCTTTACAGGATTGGGGACCTGAATATCCCGTAGTTACATCTGCTAGTTATATAATGGCCAATGACGATTATAATTATGCACTTTTGGGAGAAATGTCAGGGGATCCAATTCAGATAAAAGATATCAAAAATATAGCTTCCCTACATCTTAAATTTTCTAGGGAGGATTTAAGTAAAGGCAAAAATATACAAGTGTATTTATCAAGAGTGCCTTTAACGAATGAGGATACTTCCTTTAAGTCAGCTTATGGATATATCGAGCAAGAGGCGATGGATGAAGTATTGTTATTTCCCGAGATCGATTATCGTGATCAAGAGTTTACTTTGACCTATTTACATGAAGGAAAATGTTACATCACTTTTGTTGTGGATAATAATCAAGATATGGTGCCGAGTAAAGGAGATTATTACAGTGTTAGTCAGGAACTTGATTTAGTAGGAGAGTCAAATCTAGAGGTAAATAACATCACAAATACTATAAATTAAACTCAAAACCTATGAAACCCAATCATTTTATATTTGCCGATTTATCTACTTATCAACCTAAAGTATCCATGAAGTTTTATTCTTCCGTTTTTGGTTGGGAATTCTATAATGAATACGATTATCAAACTGCCTATTTAGGTGATGAAGCCATTATTGGTTTGTACGAAACACCAAATCAATTTAAACAGTTGAAAATGCCTCATTTTTGGATGTCGTATATCCAAGTAAATGATGTGAAAAAGACTGTTGAACAAGCTCGAAATTTAGGAGGGATAATTGAATTAGAACAAGAGTTAGATCATTTCGGGAAAGTAGCATTAATCCGAGATCCCTTAGGGGCAGGGTTTACTGTCTACCAAGGAGACTATTTGATGAATACCCGAACAAAAGGGATATCAAATACACTCATTTGGAATGAGCTTCATGCATCTGATGCCACCAAAATTATCCCATTTTATGAAGGAATTTTTAATTGGAAATTTGCTTCAAACGGTAAAGGGACTTACAAGATATTGGATACACAAAATAGTCATATTGCTGATTTGTTCGAAATAGCTAACGATGTTAAGGGCAAATATGAGTATTGGGTGTGTTCCTTTGGAGTGAAAAACCTAAAAGTATCTCTTCAAAGAGTTCTAGAACATGGAGGAAGCTTGATTAGTGATGAAGGAAATAGAATTATGGTTTGTGATGATTCTGGAGAGGCGTTTTTTTACATTCAGTCATTATGATATGGACGAGTAATTATCAAGACTAAAGTCCTTTCTGATTTAGACGAGTAACCATTACGTAAATTCCGTCTTGCATCTATTTATATCCTGGACTGAAGTCCAGGGCTGGTAATAATTATATCATCAAGACTAAAGTCTTTTCTGATTTTGGCGAGTAACCATTACGTAAATTCAGTCTTGCATCTATTTAGTGAACACTTCAGTGTTCACTAAACCAATTATTACCACCCTAGGGTTTCAACCCTAGGTAAGCGATATCTCCCTCACCTCTTCCAAAGTCAAATTCCCGCCATCGTATTTACTCAAGAAAGTTTGGAAATCGATATCAGTATTGATCAATCCCAATTTCTTTCTTAAACGGTAACGTGCAATTTGAATCGATTTCACGCTTTGGTGAGTGATGTTTGATATATCTTTCGTACTTAAGTTCAGTTTTAAGAAAGCACAAAGTTTTTTCTCATTAGGGGTGAGGTTAGGATGTTCCTTTTGAAGCTGATCAAAAAACTGATGATGTACTTGTTCGAAGCGGACCTCCAATTCTTTCCAAATCTCACCAGAGCCCGAGGTCTGTAGATTGTAGACAATAGATCGGATTTTCTTTCTTGTCGCACTATCCATTTGAGGATCATCCAGCGTCATCAATTCCTCTGATACATTATTGATGAGCTCATTTTTTTGCATTAAGTGCATGACATTGGTGGTCAATTCTTTGTCCTTAAAAGAGATATCATTTTGTAGGGAATGATACTGTTCTTCCACCCTCAATTGTTCCGATTCCAATAACTCTTTTTCCATCATCAATTGATCTTCGCTTTGTTTCGCATTGATCGCCTTTAATCTTTGCATTCTGAAAATTAGTACGGATATGATGACAAATAAGATAAATGCAGTTGTCAAGCCAAAAATCAATTCTTGTTGATCTTCTTTTTCCGTTTGCAAATCCTGCTGATCCAACTCCAGTTGATGATTCTTTTCAATGAAATTTACTGTTTGCTCATGTGCAGTCTGAATCAGTTCATCGGATTGTTCCTTAAATAAAACATGATATTTCAAAGCATTTTCAAAATCCCCTTTTGCTTGATATAGTTGAAAAAGATTGTTGTACACATTCACTAAATCTTGATAAGCCTTTAAGGAAATAGCAATTTGTTCAGCCTCCAGATAGTACTTTTCAGCTGCATCAAATTGATTGGTGATGAGTTGAACTTGAGCAAAGGCCAGGAGAGAATTGATTTCACCTCTTCGATCACCTGTTAATTTTTTGATCGCATACGCCTGTTTAAAGAAATGATTGGCAGAATCGGTTACATCAATTTTTAAATATTGATTTCCTAAATTATGGTAGGCCTTCCCTTTCAAAGAAAGCATATTATCGGTTTTACAAAGGGTGACCACTTCTTTAAATTGATGTACCGCATCCATACGTTTCCCTTCTTCATCAAATAAGTTGGCTTGATTGAGTAAGATATTTGGAATGAGATAATCGGCGTCCTTATTTGGTAAAAGGTAAGCCTGTTTTAAGGCTTCTTTATAAGCACTAGAAGCTTTTTGATACTCCTTTTCCATTTGGTACAAAGTAGCAATGTTAATTAGTGCCTTTGTTCTGCCAAGTGAGTAATTGATGGCAGAGAAATTCTGATCCGCAGAGTAATAGGCATCTCTTGCTTGGGCATACCTTCCCTGAAGCATATTTAAATTGCCTTTTCTGTGGTATAAATTTCCCAAAATCAAAGAATGTTCTTTGGGAGGATATTCTGATATTGCTACGTCTGTCATCGATAAAGCCTTCATCAAATCAGTTTGACTAAGCTCATCAATTTTCTCTAATAGGTTTTCTTCATTCTTATTTAAACTCTGATGATTATCAGCGAACAAGAGGGAAGAAAATAATATAGCAAAGGAAATAAATAGTCTAGTTGGTTTCAATGTTTATAGTGATATTAGTTTAAACTCAAACATAATAAAATCATTTTTGAAATCAAAAAAAAGATATAATTTTATCATTATCAGTCCTGAAGTATCAATTATAACCTCCACTCATTACTAACAAGCTTGAACCAATCACAATACTCTCAACTATAAACACTACCTTTGCACTTCATCTCATAAAGCCTGCCATAGCGTAAACAATGGTTTTGCTTTTTTATTTTGTAAACCATTGATTATGACATTCAAAGAGCTGAAGTTAAATCCTTCTATCCTCAAAGCATTAAACGAAGAAAAGTACATTAAACCGACACCGATTCAGGCGAAAGCTATTCCTTTTGTATTAAAAAGAGAAGATGTATTGGGTTGTGCACAAACAGGAACTGGAAAAACAGCAGCCTTTGCGATTCCGATTTTACAATTAATGCAGCAGGATAAAAAGTCGAAATCATCCAACAAGATTACGGCATTGGTGTTGACTCCAACAAGAGAATTGGCCATTCAGATAGAAGAAAGTTTCTCTACTTATGGGAAATATACGGATGTACAAAATACAGTCATTTTTGGTGGGGTTAATCAAGAACGACAAGTACGTGCATTAAGAAAAGGAGTGGATGTTTTAATTGCAACTCCTGGACGATTGTTAGATTTGATTGGGCAAGGTTTTATCAACTTATCGGATATCAAATACTTTGTCTTGGATGAGGCCGATCGTATGTTGGATATGGGTTTCATTCACGACATCAAGAAAGTTTTAAAACTTTTACCTAAAAAGAGACAATCCTTATTCTTCTCAGCGACAATGCCTAAGAATATTGTTTCCTTATCGAAACAGATTCTTATCAACCCTAAAAGTGTGACGGTAACTCCTGTATCTTCAACAGCAGAGACCATTCAACAGTTTGTGTATTATACCAATAAGAAAGAGAAAATCGACTTGTTGCATCACCTCATCAAAGAGAAGAAAATACAACAGGTATTGGTGTTTACAAGAACTAAATATGGTGCAGACGGTATCGTTAGGAAGTTGACAAAAAAGGGGACAAAGTGTGCTGCTATCCACGGAAATAAATCTCAGAACCAAAGACAAAAGGCGTTAGCTGCTTTTAAAGATGGAAGCATTAATGTGTTGGTCGCAACGGATATTGCAGCTAGAGGAATCGATATAGATAAACTACAATACGTTATCAATTATGATATTCCGAATGAGTCGGAAACTTATGTACACCGAATCGGCCGTTGCGGTAGAGCAGGTGAGAAAGGTATTTCGATTTCACTAAGTGAAGCGGAAGATAATAAGTACATCAAAGATGTAGAAAAACTAACGAAGCAAACCCTTACTGTGGTAGAGGAACATCCTTATCCTCAAACGGACAAACCGATGAACGCCACTCAGAAAAAGGCGATGGAAAAGGAAAAGCAGAAAAGAAAACAAGAGTTTTTTGCTAATAAAAAGCGTAAAGCTGCTGGGAATGCTAAAAAGGAAGGTGAGAAAAAGAAGCCTTCGAGAAATAGAAATACGGGTAAACCTAAAACCACTACATCAAATAAAAAAGGTGGTTTTAAAGGAAAATTTAAGTCCAATAGAAGAAAAAGCAATTAATATCAAATTCCTTCTTTAATAAAGAAACTCATTGAAAAAAATAACCCACAGCATACACTGTGGGTCAATACTATATACTCAATAAATCATTGTCTCAGTATTTTCAACTGATATATATTAGTTTCTGTAACGACCATTTGAGTTCATTACATCTGGCTGCCAAGTTCTTGTAAAAGTCGCCAAGTTATCTTGAACTTCAGGTAATAAATCGCCCGCATATTTGTCGATAGCACCATCGCCTAAATACAAACCGATATAAGCCAGGATGTCGTCTGTAGCCAAACCATTTTCTTGTCCAAAACCAGTACGTAACACTTGTCTAGGATCAGATCCTTTTGCTTGAGAGGCCTCGTTTCTAGTTAAAATACCATCTTGGTTAGTATCTAAATCCTCGATTAACCATTGTGCTTTTTGCTCACCGATTAACGCCTTAAAATAAATCTTAGCATCTGCTGCAGAAATCGATGGATTAATAGAAGGTACTGTTCCTTGGTAACCACATTTATCAATAAATTCATCATCGATATCAATGCCTAAATTGATTTCAATATCTAAGATCGCTAATCGTGCATTTTCAGGATCAGAAACCACACCATCGCGACTTACAAAATAGCCGTCTGAGTTTAAACATCCGTCGTTGCCATTTCCAACTGGTGTGACACAAGTCGTATTGTTAGGATTAAAGTTGCCACTTCCCTCGTTTGATCCCGAACCGGTATCTCCGCCAGATTCCGTACATCCAGCACTAAATGCTTGTACAGCATCTTCAAAACACTGACCACAAGCTTCATAAGGATGTGAAGCAGGACAGTTAGGTGATGCCGTCTGATCTTGACTACCTGAAGTATCTTCTGATGTTCCTGTTGAAGTACAACCGGCACTTAAAGCCTGAGCTTCGTTCTCCCAACATTGGTCACATGCCACATAAGGATGGGAAGATGGACAGTTTACTCTAAAGTTGGAAGCTTCTTGATTGACCTCTTGCTCTTGTCTGTCGTATTGACAAGAAAATAGAATAGTAGCTAGTAGTAGTAGACTTAATTTAATAAATTTCATATCATACATTATTTAAGTTTGAGATGCCCAAATGTAGAAAGGCTCACTTTTCTTTACCGAAAATTACGCTACTGCAATCCTTTTTTATCACCTCAATATTATTACAAAATGGATGATTGATGTACTTCAAAAAATGATTTTGAAGTAGTTGGACTACAAAAACTTCATGTGATTATTACTTCATTTATTCAATATCAAATACTGTTTTGTGATGAGGAGTAAATAAGTACGTCATCTTTTTCAAGATACTTTTCTGAGACGATTTTATTCCGTGATTCTTCTACCTTATGGTCATGAAAAAATATCACATCTACTTTATCACTTTTTTATTGATGGGGTGTCAACTTCCCTCAACTACTACTAAATTTTCATCATCATGTGTTTTAGAAGAAGAACAATATTTAGATTCCACTACAGTTCAATTATCTGATATCGAACAATGGGTGAAGGAAAAGAAAGTAAATTCTGTCGAAGAGTTAATGCTAGCCTTTCCGGAAGTATATAGAAGGAATTTTTCATTAGTAGAGCACACAAAAGCTTTAGGAGAATCCAATCTAGAGTTTCCAAGAATAGTACTATTTGGGGAAGATGGGCATTTGCTCTTTAATATAAGTTCTAAAAAAGATGACCCTACCTATCAAAAAGTGGATGGGATGGAACTGAATAACACCACAGGGAATTGGGTATTATTTCAGTTAGATTTTGAGCAAAATCCCATTGCTGTTCGTCGATCTCCAGGAGAATGTTTTCGATGTCATGGTCAGGAAAACCCAAAGCCACTATGGGGAACAAGTAACCATTGGGAAGGTGTTTTTGGAGATAATGAGGCCCCCGGACCCAATGGAGAAGCTTTGTCTATCCGACATATTAAAAGGATGAATGAAATAAAGAATAGTGAGACTGATGAAGAGAGGTTATTACTTTTGGAATGGGAGGAAGACGAAAAACTACGATCGGGTGGTATCCGAAAAATTAAAGGTAATCGATTTGGAGCGGAGCTAATAGTATCCAATCAACTTATGGGGGCAAGTATTGTTAAAGGGATTTATCAAAGAATGAAATTGAAAATGGGAGCCAACAAAGAACGTTATTTTTTACCATTGATATTATTAACCGCGAATCAACATGATAGTATGACGTTGGGAAGTATCACCCAAAAGAATATCAAAAAGTCGTTTCCCCATTCAAACTTAGACATTGATCGGATCTATCAGGAATTAAGCATCCATCCATCATTTGATTTTGCCATCAATGATAGTAAAGAAAATCAAATCACTAATAAATTTTGGCAATTGGGAAAAGGAAATATTTATGAACAATTGGCCCTTTTGATGCTTTATGATTTGAATAAACAAAATAGAGAAATTCATGAGTTATTAAGGAGCGTTCCTGTGGAGTTTCATTGTCAGTCGAAAGACCATACGATCTCTTCTATGGATGAACTAATTACTCATAAAGTGAAGTATAGTTATGTATTAAGTGGGGCAGGGAAGGCAAAAGCCGCAGAACATTATTTGCCTTTGGATGATGACGAAGTGTATCTTTCTGTTTTACAACCAATATTTCAGCAGCTGCAGGTGTATTATATGCAGGAGGAGTTGTTGGGGAGATAAATTTAGATCACGAAGATAAGAAAAACAATTACATCCAATCTAAGTTTTCTATCTTTAAAAGATGGTTAGTAGTATCGTTTCAGTGAAGCGTCCGAACAAATAATTTTTCATCTGATCATCATTAAAAAATAAACTATTATTCCTATGCTTTTAAGAGTCGTTATTTTCCTAATTTTAAACTTCTCCGCCTTAGCAATTGGTGGTTTCTTTACAGGTGCAGGGGTGCCTTCCGAATGGTACGCGGAATTAAATAAAGCACCTTGGACACCTCCTGGATGGGTATTTGGAGCAGCATGGACAACAATTATGGTTTGCTACTCCATTTTTATGGCTTTTCTGTGGAAACAATTACCTAGCAAGAAGTGGCTGATTACATTATATGCTTTTCAGTGGATTTTAAACGTATCTTGGAATCCAGCCTTCTTTTATGCACATCAAGTAGCCTTAGGATTGTTATTAATTACCTCTTTAACTTTGTTGATCGGTTATTATTTCTTTGGTCATATCGAAAAGTTAAAATGGAAAACCATATTTGTATTACCTTATTTAGTTTGGTTACTAATTGCTACATCTTTAAATGGATATATATTGATGTATAATTAAATACGGTTAATTAAAGTTGGTCAATTATTTAAGTATCGCATAGGTATTTATATGAATTAATATAGTACGGACGTTGCACCGCAACGTCCCCTAGAACCCATTACATTAGAAATCTAATCCCTCAAAAAATCAACCACTTGATCCAACACAGAATCCGTTCTTAATATTCTAAAGTGGCCAGTCCCTTCAATTTTCACCAATTCACATTTATCTCCCCATGCTTTAGCGACAGATTCCGATTGTGCTAAGCGAACAATCTTGTCGTTCACATCCTGAAAAATCATTCCTTTTTTAACATTCATTCTCGGCACATAATCGCTTACATTTTGTTCGTCAGCTTTTACCTTAAACTGTTGTTCTAGGCGGTCGACTAAACGATATTTTACTTTATCGTTCATTCCTACCATTTCAGAAATATCGTCTACTCTTTCCATGAAACGGTCAGGAGTAGTCATCATTACGTATTTATCGATTTCAAATTGATGTTGAGAAAGACAATAGGTCGTGCCCACACTACCGAAAGAGTGACTGATGATTTTATTGATTCTGAATTTATCCAACATGATTTGCACCAAATCGGCAAATTCGAACATGGTTGTTTGTCCCTTCGGAGAAAAACCATGTGATATCGCATCAAAAGAATAGAGAGTGAAGTTCTCCTTTTCCATTCTTTTTATTAAATCAGAAAAGTTGCCTGCTTGACCTTCCCAGCCATGAACCATCAATAATTTATCTTCGCCATTTCCCCATTTATAGGTTTTGACTTCCATGCCTTTATAGTCGATTGTACCTTTTTCAGCTTGGTCGATGATCTCTAATTCATGAGGTCTCAGTTTTAATACCTGAGGATTCATGATTTTATCATAGGCTAATTTTACTACCACATTAGGTGCGGTGTACGAAAGAAATTTGATGAGTGGTTTCATGTACATTGAAAGTTTGTACAAATTTAAATATTATAAACGAATATTCATTCATTGATTTATCAATTAACAAAATACATGGTCTTAAAGTTTCGATTTGAGGGTGTTACTAATGTATTGTGGGATAAGTTTAAGAAATCATAAAAAGAATATTTTCATCCTTTATTCAATTATTTAACTAACAGTGGATTGTTAAATAACCGTAGTGTTGCTTTTTAACTTTTCTTTCATTTATTTTAAAATTGTATTACGACCATACAAGCAAATTTTTTACTTTTTAATCAATTAAATATGAGACTTTTTAAATCTCTTTCGACTATTGCTCTAGCATCAGTGTGTTTATTTTCATGTGACTCAGAAACGCTATCGGAGGAATTTGATGAAATCAATGGTGATGTAGTTGAAAAGACTATCAAGAAAATGACTTTGGAAGAGTTATCTTCTACTGGTGTAAGTTATGAATATGAAGTCATGAACTTTAACTACTCTGATGGAAAACTAAAATCGATCACAGGGGTAGATGATGACTTGAATGTAGAATATGAAGGTGATGATTTAGATAGCTTTTCAGCAGGCGGAGATGTTCTTAACGTAGAGGAGTTATTTGAATCCCCACATGATGCTTTTGAAACAGGTTATGTGGAGACTTATGATGAGAATGGTAATCCTAAAGTAATAGGTTTTTATGAGGACGAATATGATTATGAATTAAATCAAATGGTCAAAATTCTTCGTTTTGCCAATGTTTCTTATGATGATAAACCTAACTTATTCTACTATACTTTTGCTTCTGCGGGAGTAATTGATGTATTGGATAAAGTAGAGTTGAACATGGGTATGAATTTTCAGTCTACAGAATTAATCATGGCTAGAAAATTATTTCCTTTGAATAATGTGACTAAAATTGAATACACAAACGAAGAGGGCGAAGCTATTGGTACTTTAACCATTGAGTACACTTATGATGAAGATGGTTATCCAACATTTGCCAGTGGAGTAAACGATATATTTGATCATGATGAAAATGAATATTATGAAGTAACTTTTGATTACGAATAATCATTTTTAAAACATCATAAAAGTATAAGGCTCAGCAAATACCCTAATTTGTTGAGCCTTTTTTGTTTAGACTATTTATAATTAACCCATTCAGCTAACATAAAAACCACCTTCTCTTTTTATTTCCCAAAATGTTGTCGTGCTTTGTACTACCAATTTAAATTAACTATTGAGCTATAGTCCATAGCTCATCATTTTTCATCACTTCCAATCGCTCTATGAGAACATCGATTACTCAGGCCAAAAATAGCTTTTTGGCCATCTATAAGGGCATACAGAAGGAAGTATGGATCTTATCTTTAGTATCCCTTATCAACAGGATAGGGGCAATGGTTATTCCTTTTTTATCTATTTACTTATCGGAAAGTAAAGGATTCACCCTCACGGAAATCGGATGGGTCATGTCGGCATTTGGCATGGGTTCCATTATCGGTACGTGGCTCGGTGGAAAGACCACCGATCGCTTTGGGTATTATCCAGTAATTATCTTTAGTTTATTGGCTTCGGGTATCGGGCTGATTTTACTAAAGGAATTGGATGGATTTATCGAAATCGCCATCGGCTTTTTCTTAGTAACGTTAGTGGCTGATATGTTACGTCCACCTATTTTTGTGGCCGTACATAAATACAGCACAGAGGAGACCAGAACCAAATCAATTACTTTGGTGCGTCTAGCCATTAACTTAGGTTTTGCTTTTGGACCAGCTACCGGAGGTTTACTCATCGCCACGCTTGGTTATCAGTCCTTATTCTGGGTGGATGGTTTAAGCTGCATCTTTGCGATGATCGTTTTCGCTTTCTCCCTAAGCATGCCGAAAGTAGTAAAGGAAGTCGCCAAAAAGACGAAAGCAGAGAAGAAGAGTATGTCGCCGTATCACGACAAATCTTTCTTAATTTTCGTGTTATCACTTACCTTATTTGGATTGATCTTCATCCAATATTTCAGTACCGTTCCTTTATTCTATAAAGAGGTACACGAGTTGAATGAAGCGACTATTGGTTTGATTATCTCCAGTAATGGTTTTGTGATTTGTATTTTGGAAATGCCACTAATGCACTGGATCGAAAAACAAAAGAAGTATTCGAAAATGAAAATCATGTATTTTTCGATTTTCTTGGTACTTCTAAGTTATATCTTTTTGATAGTTGGAATGAACATCGTTCTTCTTTTCATCGGCATGATGTTGTTGACAGTAGGAGAAATGTTGATGTTCCCATTATCAAATACAGAGGCCATGAAAAGGTCTTCGGGTAAAAACCAAGGAGATTATATGGCCTTGTATGCAATGAGTTTTTCGATTGCCCATTTAGTCGGGCATAACTTAGGGATGCAGACCATCGATTTCTTCGGATACAACCTCACTTGGTCGGGGATGATTATAGGCTTGATTGTTTGTTACTTCTTGTTGAAAGGGTATCAAATAGCCATTGATAAAGAGAAAGAATCAGTGCATCAAGATCCTCAATTCGAACCGAAAGTTTGATAGGCTTACCTTATTATTTGATAAAAAGTGATCTATCACATAATCAATAAGAAATAATCTCCAATTTTGCTTTAATAATAAAGTAAAATTGGAGATTTTCGTATGTCAATATTTTTTTAACTCAAATAACTAATATGATCGCTAAACGATTACTCCTCCTAATCACGTTTATTGTCACTTCCGTTGTGGCTCAAGACAAAGAGTACAAGACGAAAGAACTTAGAGAAATGCTTCCTGAAATGATAAAAGAAAGGGAAGAAATGAAAGCACTTCGTTTAAAACTGACGAAAGAAAGTGACGATTGGAAAACGGTTTGGGTGAAGCAAGTGGTACCTACACTAAAAAATAAAAACTTCTATATACGAGCAGTAGATGCCGAGATCTTATCTGGTTTCAATAGGTTTAAAACCCAACCAGAATTGGATAAATTTTTAATAAACCATCTACCTGATTTAGAACACTACTTGTTTACAGTAAAAATGGATAAAAAGGAAAGTTTTGAAGAACTGCAGGAAATATATAAAATGGTAAGAAATTATCATTGGTTACAAAATCAAGTGAGTGTTACGATCAATCCATTACAGAAATTAGCAGACAACTTTTTTTACAGAACACCTTTTATAGAACGCTTGGAAGCATTATATGCTAGTGCCTCGGAAGATGTGAAAAAGGAAAAAGAAGACTTTTATGATGATGTAATTCTGTTTTGGGGAAATTGTAAGTCTCAGTCCAATAATTTCGATCGTATCATTCAAGAACATTTGGCTGCAGGAACATTAGATAATAATACCATCTTAATGTTGGTAGGTAAGATGTATAATACCAACCAATATTATATCGCAACAAAGCTGGTGAAAGGGGCGATTGAAGAAATTGAAAAAAACAACGATACGTCTTCCTATCATTATGGTGCTTTTTTATTGAATCTGAGTAGCTTGTACATGATGCAGGAAGATTACGAAAACATGTTAGCGGTTCAATTGAAGCAAAAAGAATTAAATCTGTTTCCTAATGAAGCGATGCTAATTTATAATTATCAAATGTTGGGGATGAACGAGGAAGCCTTGCAATTGGCTGATGAATTTCTTCAAAAGAACGATGTTTCAAATCCACTTTATTTAGGCACTTTGGGAACCAAAATTTCTGTGTTACAGGAGATGGAGAACTATGAAAGTGCCAAGGAAGCCTCTTTGTTATTAATCAAATTGAGTAAAGAGAATAACATAGATATTTCATCCTCAACCTATTTTACTTTGTCGAAAGTATACAGCCTTCAAAAGGATACCCAAAATGCTTTAAAATATGGTTTGATGGCGTATGAGAGATCAATTGAAGAATTTAAAATATTACCCGAGTTAGATCCTAATAATACGACATCACTGTTGTATGTGCGTATTTTTAAGTTCTACTATTACATCAATTATATAGGTACTCTAGTGGAAGCAGGTCAAAAGGATAAAATCGATTTCAATAAACTAATTGAAGAATACAATCATTTCGAGTATCTGATAAAAAATATCATGCTGAATCCGTCTAAGATGGATAAGAAACAGGTGGTGAAAATCTCTGAAGATACCGGAGATATTATCTATACCTTGGCCGAGAAATACCCGACAACAGCTTCAAAGCAATTAGCCTATAATTATACATTACTCTCAAAAGAAATCGGTTTATCTTCGGTAATTGCCATTAGAAAATATGCTACAGATAGTAAAGATAAGGACCTTAAAAACTTGTTCGAACATTGGATGAGTGTAAGAAAAGAGATTCTGTTTAAAGATGAAAATGTAGATATCGATAGTTTAAAAGATATCGCATTTGGACTTCAGAAAGAGCTTTCAATCAAAACTCGTAAAGAAGTCTTTAGTCAGCTAGAAGAAAATGATGTAGATTTTAAGATGGTGAAGAAGGCCTTAAAACCTAAAGAAGTGGCCATAGAATTTGTCTACTATGCACCAAATAAATACGCTGCTTTGGTGTTAAGATCGAATATGAAGTCACCTGAATTTGTTCCTTTATTTGATGAAAGCGATCTAAGGGCTTTACTCCCTCCAGAAGACCGTCAGAAAGAACAATGGCTGATTGACTACATCTATAATCGAAATTCATATCAGATAGCAAAATTGGTGGTGGACCCTCTTCGTCCATATTTAAGTGATGTAAAAACGATCTATTATTCACCTGCCGGGATTTTACATGGTTTATCATTGGATGCCATCAAATCAGAAAATAAAGAAAAAAGGTTTGGAGAAGAGTATAAGTTAAAGCGATTAAGTAAAACATCTCAGATTGCTCAGAAATCGATATTATCGCCTAGAAAAGCAACTATTTTCGGAGGGATGAATTACAATAAAAACGCGTTTAATGAGATAACTGGTGAGAGTGGGGAAAGAGGATTGGAATTGAATACTAAATCAAGTAAGAAAGCGCAAAAAGAAGAAATTGCCGTACAGAAGGTAGGAGGAGTGTTTACTTATTTACCCGGAACATTTGAGGAGGCCAACTTGATTAATACCGAGTTACAAACTTCCAAACTAGAGGTAAATATGTATACAGGTAATGAAGCAACAGAAGATCAATTCAAAGCCTTTTGTAAACAGCCTACAGATATTTTGCATTTGGCTACTCATGCTTATTTTACACCCTATATTCCCAAAGAGAAAATTGCCGAGGGTTCATATAAAGGAACAGCAGAAATTTGTTCCGATCCAGATCCGATGAATAGAGCAGGTATTGTGTTCTCGGGTGCCAACTATTTCTGGGAAACAGGAAAGAGTTATGAAGGAAAAGAAAACGGTATCCTTATGGCAAGTGAATTATCAAATTATGATTTACGCGCCACAAAGTTGGCCATCGTTTCTGCTTGTCAATCGGGTATTGGTCAGAGTACAAGAAGTGAAGGGGTTTATGGTTTTCAACGAGCGATAAAATTGGCAGGGATCGAACATCAAATTATCTCTTTATGGATAGTGGATGATGCAGCCACACAGAAATTTATGACGCACTTTTATAAGTACTATATCGAGCTATCTGATATAGGAGAGGCAGTAGAAAAAGCGAAAAATGAGTTGAAAAAGGAGTACGATCATCCGTATTTTTGGGCTGCGTTTGTTCATGTACGATAAATTTCAAGATTTTTTATTAATAGAATTAGTTAAAAAATGAGTGACCACTACAAGGGTTAGAATCTGATATTCAGTATTTTATAAATACTTGTAGTGGTGATGTAGTGGTATAATAAAGAGAATTGTTGTGTTGCCAAAAAGGATTTGTTGGTGTCGTATTAAGAAGTAGTGTTCTCATTACTTCCTAAAATTGTGATATAAGAAATGTAGATCAATTCAATTGAATTCTATGTCTTCAAAGAAATCATCTGACACTCCACAAAAGGAGGAACTTTTACGGCTTATTGAAGAAAGAAAAAAGGAAATCGACACCTTAAAGAAACTTTCAAAGAGACTGTCTTCATTAACCAATTCATTTATTAAACTTAACTCAAAGTAATGAGAAAACTTTCACTGTTCTTCTTATTATGGGTTGGTGTATTTTTTAGCACACTAGCTCAGAATGAGATCAGAAGCTACAACGCCAGAGGTGAAGCACAAGGAGTCATCCGTGTGAAATTTACTGAAAGTGCAACAGCTCAACTACAAACTGCCACTCCTACTTCAAAAAGTACTGCCCGTTTGGGTATTGCTTCTTTCGACGCAGTCGCACAACAATTCCAGGGACACGATTTAAAAAGACTCTTCCCTGAAGATTCTAAGTACGAGCACAAGCTTAGAAAACATGGCCTTCACTTATGGTATGAATTAACTTACGATGCTAGCACAGATGTTCAAAACGTCATCGCAGCGTTGAACAATGTAGCTGAAGTAGACCTTTCGGAGCCTATTCTAGAAAAAAGAATTATTGGTGGAGAAGGTGAAGCAAAGGTTTTATCAAAAACTGAAATTGCTAAAATTCAAGCCACTCAATCAGGTATGAACGATCCATTATTGGATAAACAATGGCACTACTTTAATACTAGTGACAATGAAACGATTCGTCCTGATGCATCAATCAACTTAGATAAAGCATGGGAAGAAGTAACAGGTACTCCTAATGTTGTTATCTCTATTCATGATGCCGGTGTAGATATTACTCACGAAGACTTAATCAACAACCTTTGGGTAAACCAAGGTGAAGTTGATGGTGCTGAAGGAGTGGATAACGATGGTAACGGTTATGCAAATGACTTACACGGTTACAACTTCGCTGGAAACACTTCTGCAATTACTCCAATGGATCACGGTACTCACGTAGCAGGTACAGTAGCAGCCACTAACAACAACGGTATTGGTGTTGCAGGTGTTGCTGGTGGATCTGGAAACAACGACGGTGTTCGTCTAATGGTTTGTCAGATTCTAAGTGAAAACGGTGGCGGTAACATCGAGAACTCTTACGTTTATGCAGCCAACAATGGAGCTGTAATTTCACAAAACTCTTGGGGTTACTTAAACCCAGATTATTATGAGCAATCAGTTTTAGATGCCATCGATTACTTTATCGCTGAAGCAGGTGATTTTGAAGGATCTCCAATGAAAGGTGGTGTAGTAATTTTTGCATCAGGTAACGATAATGTATCACAGCCATATTATCCAGCAAGATACGAACCAGTAATTGCTGTAGGTTCTACAGGTGCAGACAGAAAAAAAGCGCATTACTCTAACTATGGCGATTGGGTAGATATCTCTGCTCCAGGTGGAGAAACAATCGAAACTTTAAGCTTAGGAGTATTATCTACTTTGCCGCAAAACGAATACGGTTACATGCAAGGTACATCAATGGCTTGTCCTCATGTAGCAGGTATAGCAGGTTTGGTTACGAGTAAATTGGGAGGTCCAGAATTTTCTCAAGATGTTTTAAAGTCACACCTATTAAATGCAGGAGTAAGTTTAGAAGATACTGAACCAAATTATGCACCTGTATTGGGTAGAGGTTTAATAGATGCATCTATTGCTATTAGAGAAAACGAAGGCGTTGGTCCAGATGCTGTAACAGGAATTGAGGTGCTTGCAAAATCTAACGATTTTATCGAATTGTCATGGACAGTTCCAGCAGATGCTGATGATGAAAAAGCAAGTAAATATATCATCTACCTTTCAGAAGGAACATTTAATGAGGCGACTGCAACACAATATACAACATTCTCTTCAGGAGATGTTGGATCTGAGGTGATTTATAGAATTGAAGGACTTAAAACAGAAACAGATTATCAATTAGGTATCAAAGCATTTGATCACTGGGCTAACCCATCAGTAATGTCTGAGATCATGTCTGTTTCTACAAACCAAGGCCCTGAAATGACATACCCTGAGGCCCCAAATTCATGGTCTCATGCTATTGATTTAACAGGTGACATCACTGAAGTTTCAGAATTAACTGCTGAATTTGAGATTGGCAATACTAATGATGCTTACTTAGAATGGTCATTAGAAACTCGTCAAGAGAACTTCTATATTAAAACTTGGTCTGCTATTTCAACAGGTGTATCTACTCAAAGCTCAGTACAACCATTAAGCTTGAATAGAGTAGTACCAATGGAAGAAATAAGAAATGAGGATAGAGAACCATTACACGAATTTACTACTGAATATTTAAGCTATACTAATGGCTTTATTGCTAGGTATGTTGTAGGTCATCCAGATCTTTCTTTATCCAACATCACTGCATCAGCATTTGTTGTAGAAGATCCAAATGGATTTAACCTTACAGAACTAGATGTTTATTTAAATGATCTTACAGAAGGTCATGCAACTTATGAAGTTTATAAAGGACCACAATTAAGTCAAGCAGAGTTAGTATATAGTACAGAAATCGAAAATACTTATCAAGGTTCTCATGTAGTATACATTGATAATAACGAGTCCATCTTTTTCCCTACAGGTGAGGTTTTATGGTTAGTAGTTAAAGTACCTGCTGGCAACCTTTATCCAATTGGTATTAGCGAAAGCAATGGTCATGAAAATGCCATGAATTATCAATGGATGTCATTTGATGGTGGTAAATCATTCTTACCAATCGAAATGGCATTAGGAGAATCAGGTTATTCATTTACTCAAGGTGCTAAAACAGGGAAGGAATATCAAGGTGACTTTATTTCTCTTTCACCATACGAAGGATCTATCAATGGTGTAGGTACTCAAAAAGTAACATTTACTGCAGATATCACTGAGATTAAAAATGGTTATGTAAATTCTAACATCTTGATCAAATCTAATGATCCAAATCAACAAGATGCGAGAATCAAGACACAAGTAAATGTAACAGGTCACTTACCTGATTTATCTGTGCCAGGTATTGCTAACTTCGGTTCTGTTCAACTAGGAAGAGAAAAGGATTTAGTTATCAAAATGGAAAACTATGGTTATGGTCCATTCAAAGGCTATATTTCTTATGACGGTTTAGATGGTACTGATTTTGAAATTTTAGAAAGACCTTATTTAGTAAACTCTAGAACAACAGAAGACCTTATTATTAGATATACTCCATCGATTACAGGTAATACAAATGAGGTATTAACGATTACTGATGGTCACGGTCAAGAGCGTAAAATCAATTTATTTGGTAATGGAGAATCTCCATCTGAAATCAATATTACGCCAGCGAATCAAACACATTTAATGACAATCGGAGAAGAGAAGTCAAGCTCAGTTGTTATTGAAAACACAGGTAATTATCCATTAGAATTTAATATTCCAAAATACTCTAAGAATAGTATTACAGGTCACGAGTTTGGTTACTCATGGGATGTTAGAACGGATGATTTCCGTTGGGATGAATTAGATGGTCAAGAAGGAACAGTAGATGTAACTCATCACTTTAAGGACAATGGTTTCTTGGATTTTGTGACAGTACCTTTAACATTCAAGTTCCCATTCTACAATGAATTGGTAGATACTTTATACATGTCGCATGTTGGTATGGTTGCTTTGGATACTAAAGATCCTGTGAACGGTTCTTGGGGTAAATTTTTAGGTTCTAGTTTCACATCAAATGGTTATTTCGCCCCATGGTATGATTACTTCAACTTAAAAGCTTCGACTAAACTTTTATACAAAGTTTTTGATGATCATGTGATTTTCGAATACAAAGAAGTATACTCAAAAACTCAAATTGGAGAATCGGGTGACCCTCTAACATTCCAATTAGCGATCTTTCACGATGGTCATGCAGAAATGAGATACTTGGATATTAGTTATTCGAATGCACAATCTGTCTTCCCTATGTTGGGTATGGAAAGCCCTGACAAAGAAGATGGTATCTACTTCCAAGATTATACAGGTCAACCTGAATTATTATTTAAAAGTCAATGGACAAATGTATGGATTGATATCACTTACCCTGGTCCACAGATTATTAAAAATCTTTCGCAAACAAGTGGTTTTGTTGGTGTAGGTGAATCGGTTGAAATTACTTTTGACGTTACAACTGATGAATTGGTTGAAGGTGTGAATACTCAAAATATTGCAGTTGAGAATAACGATCCATTCAATTCAATTGCTCATTTCTCTGTTAACGTAGAAATTACAGATGGAGGAGACGCTATTGTAAAAACATCGGATAACGAAATTGATTTTGGTACGTTATATCAAGGCGACAATCAGTTTAGAATGATTAATTTCTTAAACGAAGGAAATAAGAATATTGATATTGTTTCTGCTGTATTCCAAGATGGAACATCTTTAGCTGTCGATAAATCTAATTTTGAGTTACCTGCTCGTTTGGGTACAATTGTAAGATTAGATTTAACAACTAATGAGTTAGGTCAAGTAAACGATGTATTGACTTTCACTGATGAGATGGGTGGAGAATATATCTTTAATGTTACAGCAAACATCGTGAAATCTCCTGCAATTGCATTGGATTATACTACTTCAGATTTCATGTTAATGTCTGGAGAACAAGATGAGATGCAAGTAACTGTATCTAACGTAGATGGTGATACCACTTTAAGAATGTTAGTACATAGTAATGCATGGTTGTACCCTAAAGAAGAAGAAATGGCTGTAGCTTCTACAGAAATTCCATCATTCGATTACTTCTACAAGGACAACGATAACTTCTTACAAGGTATTTCAGATCCTAATGCACCAGTATTTAATTGGATTGACATTGTTTCTAAAGACGGTGAAAAGTTAGAGTTTGATGAGTCGATTATGGCTGGTGAAATTACTTTCAAGCAACCAGTTTCTTTCTATGGTAAAACATATGAAAAAGCGTATATGGGTTACCCTGGTGTAATCACATTTACTCGTCCTGACGGTTTCTTAACTCCAATTATCAATGAGTTTATTCCTAAGGAAGACCACTTCAACAACTTTATTGCAGTAATGTGGGGTATCACAGGTTTCGACTACTTTGATGAAAACCCTGCTAAAGGTATCTACTTCTATGAAGATGAAGATAAAGCAATTTTCACTTACCATAGATGGGTTCACTCATTTGGTGAAGGAACGAATAGTATGATTGATGCTCAAGTGATTTTATATCACGATGGTAGAATCAAAATGCAATACAAAACGTATAATCAGGATCTTGTTGATACTTGGAACAATGGATTGGTGATAGGTCTTGAAAACGAAGACGGTACAGAAGGTGTTTTATCAAGTTACGGTAAGCATTTAGTGAAGAATAACTTGGTTTTAGAGTACATTCCTTCAGAAGTGATTAACGTAGAAGCAGGAGAAGATAAAGTCTTAGATTATGTTGTTGATGCAGCAGATTTAAATGGTGGTAACTACCAGACTGATCTTACTTTCCTTAACCATACTCCAGGAAAAGAAAATATTGCGATTCCTGTAACATTAGAAGTTGTAGGTACTCCAGAATTTGTTTGGGAGAATGAAGTACTTGACCTTGGAGATGTTTTATACACATCTAATATGTGGTTACAACCTGAATTCACTATTAAAAATGTTGGTACAGGTACTCTTACTTTCGAAAAAGAAGGGTTTACAGGTATTGCTTTAGCAGATTTCCAATTGCAGACTGAGGCTGTGAATGCTGAAACTGAGGTGATTGAAACAGCTTATCAATGGTTGAATTTAGAGTTCTTATTCAAATGGAAAGAAATCTGTAATGGAGCTCCAGATCCTTGGGGAGGTTGTTTCGGAGATATTGAAGTTGTTGAAGGTGAATATCATTTTGTATTACCAGCTTTAGATCCACAAGAAGAATATAATGCAAAAGTAATTTTAAAACCTCAAGCTCCAGGAGCATTTGAGCAAACAATTACTTATACTTTGAATGGTGTTGAGCACGATCTTACAATCAAAGCAAACCTATTCGAACCTCCAGTATTCGAAAGTGATGTAGCTGATACTTTATCGGTTATGGCGATGAATTTAGAGCATACTGAAACGCAAACTTTTGAAATCTCTAACGAGAATGGTAGTTCAGCTTTAGAATATCAATTTGAGATTGAATACAATTATGAAGGTGAGAACACAATGAATAATATGAGTGCTTTTGCAGCAAACTCATTGTTAGTAATGCCAGAAATTGCATCATTCGCTTCAGTAGGAAACTCAATTGATCACTCAGAATTTGCTCAAGCATTGTACTATGGAGATATAGATGGTACAAAACAGACTTCATTAGGCTATGGTGGCGGTCAGTCACTAACATCAGTAACAAGATTTGATGCACCTGAAAATGGAATTGACTTATCACATGTTGCTACTTGGTACGTTCCAACTGGAGCAGCCAATGCAGATGTTGTTGTGGAAATCTTCTCAGGTACAATAGATAATATGGTTTCTCTGCATAAAGAAACATTCACTACTGAATCTGAAGCAAGTGACGATACTGGTGAATTCCAATTATTTGAGCTTTCTGAAGTAATTACATTCTTCCCTGGAGAGAACATTTTTATCACATTTACTTATGATCAGTTCTCAAATTATCCTCAAGGAATGAAATCTATTGATCAGCCAATTCCTAATACATTCTATATTCCTACAGAATCGGGATTAGTAGATTTATCTACCGATTCAAGATTCGATCTCCTAGCATTCATGGTAAGAGGTTTTGGTAAGAATGAAGTTTCTGGTACTTGGTTCTCTTTAGATCAAACTGAAGGAACAGTAGAAATGGGAGAGTCGGCAACGATTACTGCAACATTTAATGCAGCTTACAACAGAGGAAGAAACGATCTCTTAGCTAAAGTGAATATAAATACAAACGATCCATCGGTTTCAGAAGATGCTACTAGCTTCATGGCAAAAATGAATATCAACCATGCGCCACAAGCAATAGAAACACCTTCTTTAATCAAGATGAACGAAGGAGATACGGCCACGGTAACATTATCGTTTACCGACATGGAAGGGCACGCTTTTACATTAGCTGTAGAGGACCTAAATGATCTTGGAACATTTGAAATAGATGATGCGGATTTAAACTTAACGATTACTCCAAGTTATGATCATGCGGGAACTCATAGTTTCAATGTAATTGCAGAAGATGAACATGGTATGACTTCTACAACTGAGTTATCTGTAGAAGTAGCGAATGTTAACCGTGCTCCTGAAGGTGTAGAATTCGATACATTACGCTTGTCGGTAGGTGAAGTATTCTACCTAGAAGACTCTGAAGTATTCTCTGATCCTGATGGTGACGTTTTAACTTTTGGTATTGCAGACAATAATGACGGAGTGGTACTAACGGGCCACGCGAATGCAGAGTTTATTATTTCGGCAATCAAAGAAGGAATTACAGAAGTAGCAGTATTGGCTACCGATCCTGAAGATGCAACGGCTATTCAAATCATTCCAGTAGTAGTTACTGCCGGAGGTGATGATGTAACCAATGTTGTAACGGATCAAGTTGGACAGCTTTACGAGCTATTCAACTACCCTAACCCAGTACAAAGCAATACTATTTTGAGTTTCAACCTTCCTCAACAATCTGAGGTTGAAATCGCAATCTTTAGTACTGAAGGAAGAAAAGTGGATCATTTATCACTTGGTACTCTTCCTGTAGGACATCAAAAAGTAGATTATAACACAGATAAATTACAATCTGGCGTTTACATCTACACTCTAATTGTTGATGGCCAAGCAAAGGTATTTAGTAGGTTGATAAAATAATAAGCTACTTATACTAGAATTGGATTAAGGTTACCACTGCCAGGATTTTCCCGGCAGTGGTTTTTTTATTACTGGCGCAAATGTTAAGCGACTGCGTCATTTGTGCCAATAAACTTTAGAGGTCTCCCGACCTCGTGTGCTATTGTTATAATTACACGAGGTCGGGAGACCTCTTACGTTCTTAAAGCACAAGAACCGCTACGCTAAATTCTTGCGCTAGTTTGGTAATTTATATATATTAAATGAAAACAATTAGATAGTACTTCTTATTCTACTAGTATCCATTAAAAACCCATAAACATGAAAACAGCAACTTGGAACGGCGTAGTTTTGGCCGAAAGCAATGAAACCATAGAGGTGGAAGGAAATCAATATTTCCCACCCAATTCCATCAAAAAAGAATTTTTCACCGACTCCAATTATCAAACCACTTGCCCATGGAAAGGATTGGCTTCTTATTTCAATGTTGAAGTAAACGGACAAGTAAACGATGATGCGGCTTGGTATTATAAAGAACCTAAAGAGGCTGCAAAACAAATTAAGGGATATGTGGCTTTTTGGAAAGGAGTGAAAGTGGAGTAACTGGGGCAAATGTTAAATGATAAGGTCATTTTTGCCTATAAACTTTAGAGGTCTCTTGACCTTATGTACTATTGTAAAGAAACCCCAATAAATATCCAAAAGGAACTTATTGGGGTTATATATTAGTTGGGTAAAGATGCAAATGATTTTTAGTCTGCTTCTACTTTTTTGATAAAAATATGTGGTAAGGCATCAGTAATACATTGATGTCCTAATTGAATAAAACGGTCGCCATTTTCTTTAATCCCAGAAATAATAATATCTCTAGGCCCTTTTAAAATGGGATCATATATTTCACCTTCATCAATAATGATAATAGAAGAACTAGACAGAGGATCTTTGTGTGTAGCGATGACTCTACCCACTCCCTCTTTAATAAGCAATCGTTGTCCAATGTTAGGTGGACTAAACCGCTCACTTACATTGATATTGGTCAAAATCCCTACGGTCTTAAATTTTGTGCTTTTATCATAAAAGGTCTCCATTTTATTCTGTTTCGTTTTTAATCCCAGATCATCATCACCTAGAGGTCGGCCAAGAATAATAGAAGGGGTTGTACCAACACAAAACATCCGAGGTGTTATAAAACTATTCCCTTCTTCAGTTTCTCCAAGAGCATAATATTGATGATGTAATTTTACCATTAGTTCTTCATCTTGTTGATGTGTTAAATTCAATTCGAAAAAGGAGTTTAATCCGATAGTTTTTATTGTATATACACCAGATAACTTTGAGATAATTTCTATACGCTTTAATTCTAAATTATCGGAATAAGCATATATGGAAACATTTTTTACCAAGACAAGCTTAGTTTGCATAGTATATAGAAAGTTTTACTGTAATTAGTTCATTATAGTAGTGTTTAGTACTGAAGATGATATTTGATCACTCATTGAGAATGATATTTTTGTTTTTTTGATGTCTCAAATTTCAGGTTTTTGTTTGTATTGTAGCAGGATATAAATACGTGATTTTAGAAAAGGGGTAAAATTACCTATGCCTGAATTGGATTGATAATTAGGGAATTAAAGAATCTTGTCGAAAATTTGTTTTTGATTTATGTATTCTTTTTCTTGCGTAAGAAAATTAAACTCAATTGTAACAGATCACGAAATTTTTTTACTAAATAAAGAGTTTTTTCTAACTAAAAAAGCTACGACAAATAATTAATACGACGCTATTCTCTTCTTTAATGTAAAACGCAATACGATAATTTTTAGAATCTCGTTGGGCTATCGTAAAAAAACTATAGTGACAAGAACAAATTAAAATGAAAATCACAGCTACTAATTACTTTTTAAGCCTACTAATTGGCATTTCTTTTTTCACATCATGTACCACACAGACATCTTCTAAATCAGAAGAAGTTCAAAAAGGAGCAGTCTCTTCCTTTAACGATGAAACCTCTTCTTGTAGCATCAATAAAGACCTTATCGTGCAGTGGAGTGAGGTTCGTACAAACAAAGACAGTGTAGTATCTCTATTCCAAAACCATGGCAATAGTTTTACATTCACAAAGACGATGAATAACATGCCCAAAGCAGACAGTATTATTCATGCCTATATTGGTTATGATGCCGCTACAAACGCATTAAGTTTTACTGTTTTGACAGCGAATAGTGATACTGTGGGGAATACAAGTTGTTTGACATTTGCACCATTAAGTGCACAAAAAGATACCCTAGCAAGCTTTGAAGAAGTCAGCGAGAATAATAAAGACTCTATTTCATGGAAATTAGCGAATAAGAGAATCAACCGTTGGAGAAATGATAACAAGAGAAACAAATGGATCGATGAATGTTTTTCTCCCAACGATTCCACTCAAGTTTTCCAAGCATTTGCAATCAATACAATTGATTTTGAATATGGTGAAGAACACCAATGTTTCCTATCATTAAAAAAGGTAATGGTAAAGGGTAAAAAACAATATCGCCCAGATTTGATCATTGTAAATACTACATCGGATGAGATTGTGAGTTTTAGTGTAAGTGCGGCAAGTGCTGATTTGGAGGATGTTACTTATCCAATACCACCTTATAAGCCTCATGGTCAATTGCAACAAAATAATTTTGGTTTATTAGAAAATCTGAACATTTAAAATATCGAATACTTTATATACATATCGTATTTAACACCTACAATTCTCATAATTAGTATATTAATAGTATTACCAATGGGTAAAAAGATAAACAATCAGTACAAATTGTTTATTATTTATTTAATTATGAGTCTTTGTATTGATTTTTTATCAAGAATAAATGGTCATTTATTATTTTTAAATAATCTGATTTTTTTTAACATCTTAAGTATTCTAGAAATTATTATTTTTTCATTATTCTACTCATTCTACATTAATAAAACGATTATTTATTTTGGCTTATTAATTGGTGTTTCATATTCATGTTATGAAATGTATTTGTCAAATCCATTTATAATCTCATTTTATTATTGTTATTCAAAGAATATAGTTTCGTTATTAATAATAATTTATTGTCTTATTAGAATTTTTAAAAATACTATAAATGAAAATTTGATAAAGAATAATTGTAAGGATATTATTATAACACTTTTCTTTTCTTTTGAATTTATTCTTTTATTACCTTTTAATTTTTTGATTAATTATGATCTATCAATTGCACATAATTTTTGGTTTTTAAGATTTATAATGACTTTGTTTTTTTATATTTCAATAACATATTTTATATGGCAGAATGGCAAAACCCAGAAACAATTATCAGATGGATCATCTTTTCGATAGTCTTTTTCTTGGTGCTATTTTCTTTTATAGTCTTATTGATAAGAGTATATTATAAAAAGGTCATTTCTTCTAAATTAGAGGAATCGAGAATAAAATTAGAGCATCAGAAAAATCTATTAGAAGTATCTATAAATACTCAGGAGAAAGAAAGAAAACGCATTGCAGCCGACTTACATGATGATGTCATTGGTAAGTTGACCGCCATAAAGATGATGGAAGAGTTGAGACCGGAAAAGAGTGAGGAAACCATAGAGTTATTGTCTGAAAGTATTCAAACTGCTCGACGGATTTCTCATGATTTAAGTCCACCTCTTCTATCATTTAGTGCGCTTTCAACATTAATAGAAAATGCAATTACTCCTTTACAAAATCAATTAAAAATAGTTCCAATCTTTGATGTAAGAACAGTAGATACTTTTGATGAAGAATTTAAAGTTCAGTTTATCCGAATTTTACAAGAAATCATCACAAATATTGTAAAATATGCGGATGCATCTGAAGTTGAAATTCACTTTAGACAATCCAATTTATTTACCTGCTTAAAAGTAATTGACAATGGAAAAGGGTTTGATATCAATAAAAATAAAACTGGATTAGGCCTTAAAAATATAGAGACAAGAGTTAGTTATTTAAATGGTTTTTACCGTTTAACATCTGAAATAAACAAAGGGACTAAATCAATATTTGTGTTTAAAACCAATGAATAAATGAACGCTATTTCAATTTCAATGCTTGATGATGAAGCTTTAATTGTTTCTTTACTGACTAATTTTTTTGAAGAACAAGAAGAAATAGAAGTTTTATCAAACCATACAAATGGAGACGACTTTCTGGCTCAACTTTCCGAGGAAAATAAGATCCCCCAAATCTTAATATTGGACCTCAAAATGGAAGGAAAAAGTGGAGTCGATATCTTGTCCATTTTAAAGAAAGATTACCCATCCATAAAAACGATTATCATGTCTTCTCATTACAATAAGTCCTTAATGGGTTTTATGCTAAAGACCGGGGCTGCGGCTTTTATTCCAAAAGGGGTATCTCCAAAAAAACTATTACAAATCATTAAAGAAGTAAATGAAAGAGGCTTCTATTTTGAACAAGATCAATTAAACATCATCCGAGAACAAGTATCTTCTAAAACGCCTGTACCTAATCTGTCTAACGATGTGGTGCTGTCCAATAGAGAGATAGATGTACTCAAACTTATTTGCTACCAAAAAACGGCTAAAGAAATTGGAGATGAGCTGTTCATTACCAAAAGAACAGTTGAGGGCCATAAGAATAATCTCTTCTTAAAAACAGAAACTAAAAATATTGCCGGTTTAGTTATCTATGCTATTCAGCATAACATTGTAAAGGCAGAAGATTTATTCATCTCTTTAAAAGCGTTGGATTAATCTCCACTGGTGCAAATGTTAAGGGCTAACGTCATTTGTGTCTAAAAACTTGAGAGGTCTCCCGACCTCGTGTACTTTTTGAATATAAAAACGAGGTCGGGAGACCTCTGACGTTTTTCAAGCACAAGAACCGCTACGCTAAATTCTTGCGCTAGTGGGTCACATATATTTTTTATCACAGCAATTTTATTTGTTACAAAGACTAATTATTTATGAAAATCAAACAACAATTCTCTTACCTCATCGGCATCTTATGTTCCGTAGGTATTCTTTATTCATGTACAACATCATCTTCAGAAAATGAGATGGTTAAAAGTGAAGAAGTTATCGACAATTCTTTGTTATCTCATTGGGAAAAAGCACGATTAGATAAAGATCAAGTAATAAAGATCTTTAGCAGTAACTCAAATACTTTCCATTTCACGAAGGAAGCTTTTTCATCAAAAGTCCATGCGTATTTAGGTTACAATCCTGAAACAGAAAATCTGAGTTTTACAATAGTCACAGCAAAAAGTGATACCGTGGGTAATTCTTCATTTCTAACTCAATCCATTCTAGGATCGACGAAAGAAGAGTTATCCTTTTTTAATACCACCGCTGAGAATGCGAACTCTATTCCTTGGGATGTAGCCCACGAACGAATTAGCAATTGGAATAACGACAATATTCGTAATCAGTGGATTGAAGAACGTTTTGCGAATAATCCATCTGAACTAGGTATCGTTAAACTCTTTATCATTCCAGAAAATGATTTTAACTATGGAGATACTCACCAATGTTATTTAGGCTTGAAGGAAGTACAAAAGGAAGGAGAACCGATTCGTTATCAAGTAGATTTGATAGTGGTGAATACATTTGAGAGATCTGGGGGGAGGACTGCTTCGGAGAGGAATATTGAAGATATTACTTACCCTATACCTCCTTTTCAACATGGAGGAGAATAATTAATAAACCAACACTGGCGCAAATGTTAAGCGTCAGCGTCATTTGTGCCTAAAAACGTAAGAGGTCTCCCGACCTCGTGTACTTTTTGAATAATAAAACGAGGTCGGGAGACCTCTGAAGTTTTTCAAGCACAAGAACCGCTACGCTAAATTCTTGCGCTAGTGGTTCACATATATTTTTTATCACAGCAATTTTATTTGTTACAAAGACTAATTATTTATGAAAATCAAACAAAAATTTCCTTACCTCATCGGTATCTTATGTTCCGTAGGTATTCTTTATTCATGTACAACATCATCTTCAGAAAATGAGATGGTTAAAAGTGAAGAAACTATTGATAATGCTTTATTATCCAATTGGGATAAAGCAAGATTAGATAAAGATCAGGTAATAAAGATCTTTAGCAGTAACTCAAATACTTTCCATTTCACGAAGGAGGCTTTTTCATCTAAAGTACATGCGTATTTGGGTTACAACCCTGAAACAGAAAGTCTGAGTTTTACCATTGTAACAGCAGAAAGTGATACGGTGGGCAATACTTCATTTTTGGCTCAATCTATCCTAGGATCAGAGAAAGAAGAGTTATCCTTTTTTAGTACCACCGCTGAGAATGCCAACTCTATTCCTTGGGATGTAGCCCACGAACGAATTAGTAATTGGAATAACGATGACATTCGTAATCAATGGATTGAAGAACGCTTTACGAATAATCCATCAGAACTAGGTATCGTTAAACTCTTTATCATTCCGGAAAACGATTTCAATTATGGTGATACTCACCAATGTTATTTGGGTTTGAAGGAAGTGCAAAAGGAAGGAGAACCAATTCGTTATCAAGTAGATTTGATAGTGGTGAATACATTTGAGAGATCTGGGGGGAGGACTGCTTCGGAGAGGAATATTGAAGATATTTCTTACCCTATACCTCCTTTTCAACATGGAGGAGAATAATTAATAAACCCACACTGGCGCAAATGTTAAGCGTCAGCGTCATTAGTGTCTATAAACGTTAGAGGTCTCCTGACCTCGTGTACTTTTTGTATAATAAAACGAGGTCGGGAGACCTCTGAAGTTTTTTTAACACAAGAACCGCTACGCTAAATTCTTGCGCTAGTGGTTCACATATATTTTTTACCACAGCAATTTTATTTGTTACAAAGACTAATTATTTATGAAAATCAAACAAAAAATCTCTTACCTCATCGGTATCTTATGTTCCGTAGGTATTCTTTATTCATGTACAACATCATCTTCAGAAAATGAGATGGTTAAAGGTGAAGAAGCTATCGATAATTCTTTATTGTCCAATTGGGATAAAGCAAGATTAGATAAAGATCAAGTAACAAAGATCTTTAGCAGTAGCTCAAATACTTTCCATTTCACGAAGGAGGCTTTTTCATCTAAAGTACATGCGTATTTGGGGTACAATCCTGAAACAGAAAGTCTGAGTTTTACCATCGTTACAGCAGAAAGTGATACGGTGGGTAATACTTCGTTTTTGGCTCAATCCATCCTAGGATCAGAGAAAGAAGAGTTATCCTTTTTTAGTACGACTGCTGAGAATGCCAACTCTATTCCTTGGGATGTGGCCCACGAACGAATCAGCAATTGGAATAATGACAATATTCGTAATCAATGGATTGAAGAACGCTTTGTGAATAATCCATCAGAACTAGGTATTGTTAAACTCTTTATCATACCAGAAAACGATTTCAATTATGGTGATACTCACCAATGTTATTTGGGTTTGAAGGAGGTGCAAAAGGATGGAGAACCTATTCGTTATCAAGTAGATTTAATAGTGGTGAATACGTTTGAGAGATCTGGGGGGAGGACTGCTTCGGAGAGGAATGTGGAGGATATGGCAACTCCTGTACCGCCATTTCCTCCTTCAGCAGAATAATAAATAAATCTACCACTGGCGCAAATGTTAAGCGTCAGCGTCATTTGTGCCTAAAAACGTAAGAGGTCTCCCGACCTCGTTTTATTATTCAAAAAGTACACGAGGTCGGGAGACCTCTTACGTTTTTCAAGCACAAGAACCGCTACGCTAAATTCTTGCGCTAGTGGGTCACATATATTTACCACAGCAATTTTATTTGTTACAAAGACTAATTATTTATGAAAATCCAACAAAAATTTACTTACCTCATCAGCACCTTATGTTCTGTAGGTATTCTTTATTCTTGTACAATATCATCTTCAGAAAGTGTGATGGTAAAAAGTGAAGAAACTATCGATAATGCTTTGATATCCAATTGGGATAAAGCACGATTAGATAAAGATCAAGTAATAAAGATCTTTAGCAGTAACTCAAATACTTTCCATTTCACAAAGGAGGCTTTTTCATCTAAAGTCCATGTTTATTTAGGTTACAATCCTGAAACAGAAAGTCTGAGTTTTACCATAGTTACAGCAGAAAGTGATACCGTGGGTAATTCTTCATTTCTAACTCAATCTATTCTAGGATCCGAGAAAGAAGAGTTATCCTTTTTTAGTACCACTGCTGAGAATGCCAACTCAATTCCTTGGGATGTAGCCCACGAACGAATTAGTAATTGGAATAACGATGACATTCGTGATCAGTGGATTGAAGAACGTTTTGCCAATAATCCATCTGAACTAGGAATCGTTAAACTCTTTATCATTCCAGAAAACGATTTCAATTATGGTGATACTCACCAATGTTATTTGGGTTTGAAGGAAGTGCAAAAGGAAGGAGAACCGATTCGCTATCAAGTCGATTTGATAGTGGTGAATACTTTTGAGAAATCTGGGGGGAGGACTGCTTCTGTGAGGAATGTAGAGGATGTGGCAACTCCTGTACCTCCATTTGATCCTAATATTCAATAGTAGGAGGTTTTTCACCATTGGAGCAAATGTTAAGCGCCAGCGTCATTTGTGTCTAGAAACGTTAGAGGTCTCCCGACCTCGTGTTTTTTTTAATAATAGTACACGAGGTCGGGAGACCTCTGAAGTTTTTTAAGCACAAGAACCGCTACGCTAAATTCTTGCGCTAGTGGTTTAATTAACTGCAAATTAAATTTAAATGACTGAAATTTACTTTGGTATAAATTCAAGTAATTCGCTTAATTCCTTATCGGTGATATTGGTTTTGCTTGATTTATCATAAATGGATAGTAAGTATACTGAAGTTTCTGAAACTTGCACGTAGGTAATAATTCTGGATCCTCCCGATTTACCCTTTCCTTTAGATGTAATTGCCATTCTAATCTTATAGCAATTGTTACCTAAGGAGGTTCCAAGTTTTGGGTTCACTTCTAATTCCTCAATAAGTTTAGCAAAATCGTTTTTAATTGATGGGTATTTCTTTGCTAACTTTTTTAATTCCTTTTTGAAATTAGGAATTACTGAAACGTTATAATTCATCAAGTAAATCTTTAGCAGAAGTTGCTTTTAATTTACCCTCTTTTACAAGTTTCATTTCATCTACGGCTTGTTTTACGCTTTTTAAAACTTCAGCCTTTTGAGGAGTTAAAGTTTCTGTTTTAACGTAGTTGAAATTATTTAGAAGCTCCATAATAAATGCAGCTTTATTGTCTTTTATGTCTAATAAAACTTTCATAAGAAAATATTTAAACCGGGTAAGCTTGCCGCCTTTATAATACATTGTGAATTACAAATATACGGGAATAAAATACGATTAAAAAGTTTATTGTTTTACCATCTGGCGCAAATGTTAAGTGCTAACGTCATTTGTGCATATAAACGTTAGAGGTCTCCCGACCTCGTGTTTTTTTAATAATAGTACACGAGGTCGGGAGACCTCTGAAGTTTTTTAAACACAAGAACCGCTACGCTAAATTCTTGCGCTAGATTAGTTCAACATCGAGTATCTTGAATTTTTTGCCTGAATAATGTCGAGCACTACTGAGAAGATATTCATCGGGTTCATTCACTATTCCATTTCTAACAGGATTTTGGTGAATGTATTCAATTTTCTGATTTAATAGTGAACTATTACTTAACTCAATAGGATGATTTCCGTGTTGCCAAAATTGATATTTCTGCTTTTTATGACTTGCTTCTGTCTCAAATAACCATAATATCCAATTTTTTCTACTTTCAAATGGATTGTCCTTTATGGCTTTAAGAATATTTGCTGAAGTATATTTCTTGATGTCTCTCAAAATGTATTCAAGCTCCACTTCCATTTCTTTACTTGAGATCACTAAATGAATATGATTGGTCATAATAACATAGGCATGAATTACTAAACCTTTGTTTTGTTGGCAAAACTTCAAACTATCAATTACTATATCGATATACTCTTTTCTTGTGAAAATATCTATCCATTTGACAACAGAGAGGGTCACAAAATAACATTGTGATTGATCTAAGAACTTGTATTTTTTACTCATGAATCGTTAGTTAATTTTGAATGTATTACAATGATAATCAATTTGTCGGGTTTTAAGCAAACTAACTGGCGCAAATGTTAAGTGCTAACGTCATTTGTGCCCAAAAACTTAAGAGGTCTCCCGACCTCGTGTTACTTTACAAATAGTATACGAGGTCAGGAGACCTCTAAAGTTTTTAAAGCACAAGAACCGCTACGCTAAATTCTTGCGCTAGTTTGTGATTTAATAATTGGTTTATAAAGCCCTTTTAATCAAAATATTAATTCCATATCAAGAGGTAATTATCTTGCAGTGTGTAAGATAATTACCTCTATTTTTTTGAGGATATTTTAGTAGGTGATAAATCCATAACTATCAAAAATAAAATCTTCCCTCTTTTGTAATTAGTCGCTTTTTACCTTGCTGATATATCGAAATAAAAGGAATGAATATGAGAGACAACAACCAATTAATCGTCATTTTTTTAATTACAATTTTATCATCCTGTAAAATGATTAATAGCAACGGACAAACTTCAAGTGTGAATACGATCTTATTAAATGGAAAGTGGAGTTTTACACAAACGGACCAAAACCAATGGTATGATGCTAAAGTTCCTGGGACAGTGCATACCGACTTACTAAATCAATCAATTATTGAAGATCCTTATTACCGACTAAACGAAAGAGATGTTCAATGGATCGATAAGAAAAGTTGGACCTATAAAAAGGAATTTTCTTTAGAGAAACATCAATTAGATAGGGACCATATTCAGTTAAGTTTTTTGGGATTGGATACTTATTGTACAGTCGTTTTAAATGATGTAGAATTAGGGAAACCGGACAACATGTTCAGGACATGGGAATTTGATGTTAAAGAGATATTAAAGGAAGGAAATAATACTTTAATCGTACATTTTGATTCTCCAATTGAAGTGGGTTTGGAAGCCCTAAAAAAGCATGGGTACCCTTTACCCGCAGTGAATGATCAGTCGGAAATTGGAGAGGTCGGAGATAATAAAGTGTCGATTTTTACCCGAAAGGCGGGGTATCATTATGGATGGGATTGGGGACCGAGATTGGTGACTTCTGGCATTTGGAGGGATGTCGAGTTAAAGTTTTGGGATACTGCCAAAATCAATCATGTATTGGTAGAACAAAAAGTAACAAAAGAGCAGGCAACGATTACTTTAGTTCCAGAATGGAGCAATAATGTAAGTGATCTGAAGTATGTTGTAAAGGTGAATGGTGAAAAAGTTATCCCGACTACTTCTTCAGATAAATTGGTGGAATTTGAAATTAATAATCCAGAATTATGGTGGCCTGCTAACTTGGGAATACCTTACCTATATGATGTCGAATTAGAGGTATATCAACAGAATAAATTACTTGATATTTACCATCAAAAAGTCGGGGTAAGAACCATAAAAGTAGTACAGAAAGCAGATAAAGAAGGTGAGGGAAAGAGCTTTTATTTCGAAGTAAATGGCCGACCTGTTTTTGCTAAAGGAGCCAATTATATTCCAAACGACTTATTCTTGCCACGAGTATCAGATGCTACCTACAAACATATTATTCAATCGGCTTTAGATGCCAATATGAATATGTTGAGAGTGTGGGGCGGAGGAATATACGAAAATGATATTTTCTATGATCTGTGTGATGAAATGGGCATTTTGGTATGGCAAGATTTCATGTTTGCTTGCTCGATGTATCCTGGAGATCAGCCATTTTTAGATAATGTAAAAGAAGAGGCGATTGATAACGTAAAACGATTGAGAAATCATGCATCGATTGCTTTATGGTGTGGAAATAACGAGATGGAGATGGCTTGGGCACCTCATAATCCAGAAGCAGGCTGGGGTTGGAAACAGCAATATACAAAAGAACAGCAAAAAGAGATTTGGGCCAATTACGAAAAAATCTTCCATAATATCTTGCCCGAGGTGGTAGAAGAAAATACAGATCAGCAGTTCTATTGGGCCTCTTCTCCAACAGGTGGAAATCAGAATTTAGCCACTTATGAACACACTTCTGGAGATATGCATTATTGGGGTGTATGGCACGGAGAACATCCCTTTTCTGACTTTAGAAAATACATTGGTCGCTTTATGAGTGAATATGGTTTCCAATCTTTTCCGGAGTTTAAATCCGTAAAGAAATATACTATTCCTTCTGACTATGATATCGAATCGGAAGTAATGGCTTCTCATCAAAGAAGCGGTATAGGTAATTTGAGAATCAAGAAATACATGCAAGACCATTATCAAGTACCCACAGATTTTGAAGATTTCTTGTATGTCGGACAGTTACTTCAAGCGGAAAGTATCTATTCTGCCATCCAAGCACATAGAGAAAAAATGCCTTTCTGTATGGGATCACTTTATTGGCAAATTAATGACTGTTGGCCGGTGGCTTCTTGGTCTTCGATGGATTACTATGGGGAATGGAAAGCCTTACAATATTTTGCCAAAGAGGCGAATAAGAATACATCGCTTATTGTAAATCATGATGCAAAAAAAGTAGAATTAAAAGTGGCTTCCGATGTGGATATCAATAAAAATTTAACCTTAGAGGTTGCACTTCTAGATTTCCAAGGAAATGTTTTATGGGAGCAATCTAAAAATGTGAAAAAGGTGGTTTCAAATATTACGGAAGAGGTTTTTACAGAGAAAACCTATAAGATCTTAGGTGATTATCCAAAGGAAAAAGTAGTCTTTGTTTCCCAATTAAAAGAAGGTGATCAAGTGATTGATAAAGATTTGCATTATTTTGTTTTACAAAAAGAGCTGAAACTTCCTGAGGCCAATGTAAAGGTCGATTTTAAACAAGAAGGAAAGCATTTGATAGCTACTTTTGGAAGTGATCAACTAATCAAAAATCTATTTTTTGAGGTGAATCAAGATGGAGTAATATTATCTGATAACTATTTTGATATACTTGGTGGACAGACTGTAAAGGTGATGATTTCATCCTTAAACGGTGAACAAATTGATCCTAAGAATATTCGGTTGAAACACCTTCAACAAACCATGAAAACCACCATTCAATAGTAAATTGATTTGGTATAAAAGGGTATCTTTATTGAGATACTCTTTTATATTTGTGGAAAAATTATTCCTGCGAATACATTAATCTAAACTACGAAGAACTAAACGATGAAGTCATTCAAATACGGTCCATTATTATTACTTACCATTTTATTATTTAATTGTCAGCAACAACCACAGGAAGGATCCAACTACTTCAGACTAAACGATCAAATGTTGGAACTCATTTCCTTCTTTGAAAAGAATGCTTGGGACGAATCAAAGTCTACCTATTTATCAGAAATTGATAATGAAGGGAAAGCGATGTCGGATAAAATATATACTGTAGCAAGTAGTCGTTTGATTTATGGATTATCTTATGCCTCTCAGAGTAAATCAGACTATTTGATGAAGGCAAAAAAAGTGGCCAATTTCCAGAAAGAGTATTTGATTGGAAAGGATGATCAAGGGGCATTTTCATATTCTTTTATAGAAAATAAGAAGTTAGAATCACCAACACATTTGGATGTTTGGCAACAAGCTTATGGTCTTTGTGGTTTGTCAGAGTTATACCGACAAACAAAAGATGCGACTTTATTACCGACGATCCATCAATTGCACAATGGTTTTATTGGCCGATTTAAAGATGAGGAAGCCAAAGGACTTTGGGGAGATTTTAAAATTGGAGAAGGAGGAGTAACAAATTCCAAAAGCTTGCAATCTTTAATGTATCCACTTACGGCTTACATGATCAACCTTTGGGAAGCTGACAAAGAAAACAAGCATTTGTATGAACATCAAATAGCGGAAAACGTGGAGATGTTGTATAACATTGCTTGGAACAAGGAGACACAGTGGGTAAATGTGAAGTTTAACGACGATTGGTCTGTTAAAAAAAAATCAGAAGGTAAATATGATTTTACAGTTACTCCAGGACATAATTTTCAACTATCAGCTTTGCTGTTGAGGACCTCTAAATTTGATTTCCTATCCAAGGAGAAGAAACAGAAGTACCAATCGTTGGGGAGAAAGATTTTAGATATCACTTTAGATAAGCACTATCTATTTGATGATGGAAATATTATTAATGGTTTTTATTCTGAGGTGGATCCGAATACAAACGAGGTGCTTGATACCCGAAAAACATGGTGGCAACATGCAGAGGCCATTATTGCGTTATCACTTTATGGAGGGAAATACGATCAGCAACAAGAATTATTAGAGGACTATTTCTTTACTACTTTCTTCGATAAACAAAACGGAGGAGAGTATTTTTATGTGACAGAGAATGATACACCGATCACAGAAGAGTTAAAAGGTAGTATTGGAAAGTCGACGTATCATACGATTGAAATGATACGAATTCTTAATGATTTTTAATCTGTCGTAAGAATAGAAAAACGATAATGTTTAAACAAATATTGTTGCTAAATTGTGTGAAATTTATCAACCCATCATTATAAATAAAATAGAAGATGAAACTAAATAACGGACTTGAAATCCCTAGCTTGGGGTTTGGTACTTACCTATCAAAAAATGAGGAAGTAAAAGCAGCTGTATTGGCGGCATTAGAGGCAGGGTACCGTCATATTGATACCGCAATGATTTATGAAAACGAAGAAGGAGTAGGTGAAGCGATCGCTGAATCAGGTGTGCCAAGAGAAGAAATCTTCGTAACGACTAAATTATGGAATGAGGATATTAGAAATGGAAATGCAGAAGAAGCATTGAAGTTGAGTTTGAAAAAATTACAGTTAGATTATGTTGATTTATACTTGATCCACTGGCCAGCAAAAGGCTATGTAAAAGCTTGGGATCAGATGATCGAATTGCAAAAGCAAGGATT
This sequence comes from Flammeovirga yaeyamensis, assembly GCF_018736045.1. Classification (NCBI taxonomy): domain Bacteria; kingdom Pseudomonadati; phylum Bacteroidota; class Cytophagia; order Cytophagales; family Flammeovirgaceae; genus Flammeovirga; species Flammeovirga yaeyamensis. The sequence goes on from NZ_CP076133.1 coordinate 738,664, forward strand.
AATTAAGTCAATTGGTGTATCGAACTTCAACCCTCATCACTTGGAGGATTTAGCGCCTTCTGGAGTTGTTCCTGCTGTGAACCAAATCGAGTGTCATCCGAAGTTACAGCAAAACGAATTATTGGCGAATTGTAACGAAAGAGACATTGTTGTACAGGCTTGGGGACCATTAATGCAAGCGAAATTATTCGAAGACGAAACATTAAAAGCGATTGGAGCACAGTATGGTAAATCGACTGCTCAAGTGATGTTAAGATGGCACTTACAGAGAGGTGTGAACGCATTACCTAAGTCGGTGACACCTTCTAGAATTAAAGCCAATTACGAAATTTTCGATTTCGAATTATCCGCAGATGATATGGCAAAAATTACGGCAATGAACGAAGATCAAAGAGTTGGACCAGATCCAGAGACATTTGATTTTTAATGGATTATTTTCCAGAATATTACAAAAATAAATAAACAGTTGGAGGGGGTAACCTCTCCAATTTTTCTTTTTATATAGGAGGAAGTATTCCTCAATTTTTTTAAATAAACTAAAACCTTAAATGAAAAAACTAACCAAAAAGCTATCCCTAATAGGGATGCTATTGTTGTGCCCAATTTTCTTATTTGGCAAAAACAAACTACCTCTAAATAAGACACTTCATTACACCTTCCGATTAATCGAATACAAATCTGATAATAAATTGTCGATTTTAGAGTTGGAAACGGAAGTAGAATTCCTAAATCAGGATGGCGATTTACAGATTGAATTGAAGGAAGTAAGAACACATCAAAAGGATGAGATATACACTCAAAGTCTTGATATGAGTTTTAACGAGAAGTCCTATTTTGTAAGAGGACTAGAGTATCTAAAAGGGAAGAAATTACAAGTCAATAAAGACCTAAGACTGATTGGAATCAAAGGCATTGATCAAGGATCAAAGAAATATGAGGAATTGGAATATAATTCTAGGGGATTTTTTGAAAAACTTCAGCTTCAGAACCCTTTGGTGAGTCTTCATCCGGTACTTTTTAATGCAGAGTCCATCCATCCTAATTTTAAAAAAGTACTCAAAAGTAAAAAGGAAGTGACTGTACCTTTTGAAGAAATGTTTGACCTTCAGGATGAAGAAGTAACACTTGTTGGAGAGTTCACCTATCAACCTTTTGAAAAGAAGAAAAAGCAGTTGATCTATGATGTGAACTTTAAGGAGTTGGAAGTAAGTGTTACCGCAAAAACTGAAATTGCTCCAGAAGGAATGTACAATTTTTATCAGACAGCTACTTACAGTGATAAAAAAGATGGTTTTCTAATTCTTGAGGTCGAACGTCATGATGGTAATGGAAATAATGATCGATACCATATGCTTCATCGTTTAATTTATGACTTAATTAATCTAGAGAATGTTACTCTGCTAAACGAAAAATTTGGAGGAGAAACATTAAAAGAAGACGATAAATTCGAAGAAATAAAGGATTACACTGATGAGGAGATCAACGACTACTTAGACAAAATGGTGAATAACTTATCGTTTTATCGAGATGAAGTATTCAACAATTCCATAGAAATCTTATACGAAGGCTACAGATTTGAGTACCCTTTAGTTTCGACTACTTTTAATTTAAAAACCGATATAGGAGTTGCATTATCGAGAAACAGAGAAGTTTCAGCGGAATTAACACCTTTACAAGCATTGGGTGTGTTTTTTCCAGAAAATTTATTTGATAATACACATCAGCAAAAAGTTAAAAAAGTCACTTTGGATGCTGAATTTAATGTTCCCTATTCATCAAAGTTAAAGGTGTATGAAAAAGGTAAAACTCAAGCTGAATCATTACAGTTTATTGAACAAGGAGTTCAAAAGATTATATTACCATTAGAAAATGTAAATAGCTATGATGCAGGAACGGAGTTTTTTGATGCCGATGGAAATGAAATTTATCCATCCGTATATTTTGGTATTTATGGAGCACAAACAAACTCAGAAATAATAAGAAGATATGTAAAAGACCCATCTCTATCCAACCAACTAACGGTAGAGTATCATCACCCAGAATTACACACTGTAAAAATGTACTATTACGATAAATACAGAACCTATAAAAGGGAAAATATTGAGGCGGTTGCTAAGTAAGGTTTAAATATAGATCGGGAGTTTCTAACCACTAGCGCAAGAATTAAGCGAAGCATTTCTTGTTCTTTCAAAACGTTAGAGATCTCCCGATCTCGTGTATTATTAACTATAAAGTGTTATAAATGAATTGATAAACTGACTTAGAATATTAAATTGCAATACTATATTTATCACTTCTATCTATACAAACAAAAACTAATTCTTAAAAATCATAACAATGGAAGGTCTCAGTGTACTAGAAAAGCTTGGAGGAATTACCAAAGAAAGCAAATTATTGAATGAGCAAGATAATATTGATTTAAATGGGGTGAATTATAAAATTCCATCAGAGTATTACAATTTCATCAAGGAAGTTGGGCCATTTTATTTTAATAAAAGTGTGGTTGCACCTATTCATAAGAATCAACCTATTTCGGATAGTGGATTCGTCAGCATTAATTTTTTTCTATCAACAAATAATAAAGAAGAGGAGTCAATATTAAGTACTTATTCTGTTTATGAGGATCAAATACCCGAGGGTTATTTGCCAATTTGTAGTGGAGAACAAGGTGATCTTATCTTATTGAATTTAAACAAAAAAAACTATGGCGAAGTAGTTTATTGGTTTCATGAGGGACCTTACTTTGATTCTATTTATTTTCTAAATAATAGTTTTAATGCTTTTATGTTATCATTAGAGAATGATGATGATCCAATACAAGAACACAGTGTGGATACAGAAATTAACGATGATGATTTTATTTTTATAACAGATGAATTCAAGACATCCGTTAAAGAATTTTTACGTGAAGAATCAAAAAAGAAAAAACAAGAAAATGTTAACACAGAAAAGGATAAAGAGAACTATAAAAAAAATAAGCGAAATGAAATAGTAGGAAATCCTACTTTTCAAGATAAAAACAATAACACGAATTTCGTATTTAAGGCGTCGAAAAAGGCTTCTATTATAAAAAGCATTCTAATACCCATTGTGATTTCTTTATGTTCATTTTTTGTCATTAAATATTTTCCAACTCTTCTAAGTGAAGAAACTCTTGAACTCTTTTATTTAGGAGAAATACTGTCTTATTTAAAGTGGATTTTACCTTTAATATTAATTTCTTTTATCAGAATAAATTATATCAAGGAGATTATTGTGTCCAAAAAATTCAATACAATAACTATACTTTATGATAGGTTTGTTTTTAAAAATGAATACTTTGTTTCGGATCTAAATTATATTGATTATCTATTTACTGAATCTAGAAAACAATTGATTATCTACCAAAGAGGCAGATCTAGTTTTCGGGTTTCTGAATATATTGAAGGATTTAGTTTAGACCAACTTAAAGAACTTGTACAGTTAATTGAAGACAGCAAGAATGTTGAAAACAACTAAATCCAAATAGCGCAAGAATTAAGCGAAGCGTTTCTTGTGCTTTCAAAACGTTAGAGGTCTCCTGACCTCGTGTACTATTATCTATAAAGTGTTATTAATGAATTGATAAACTAACAAAGAACATTAAATTGCAATACTATATTTATCACCTCTATCTATGCAAACTAAACTATGAAAAACTTATTTAGCTGGAATTGGTCATCTTTCTTTAAAAAGAAGAAGAAAGAGGTTGTTTTACCTAAGAAAATGGAAATACAAGCATTCCAAAATCAGGGGTATTACTCGAAAATGGGAAATCTGATCATTCAATTAAAAGAAAATCTCAATAAGGATTATTCTAATATTATAGGATTAATCTCAGAATTATTTAATGAATTAGATGGACTTAATAGGTATTACAATGCGTTTAAATTTTCTGAGATTTCTATAGAAGATATCATGACATTTAAATCTGTTTTATCTAAGGATGATTTTCTATTAGTATTAAAAATAGCTTCATTTAATTGGAACGGATATGTAAGAGAGCTAGCAGTTTTAGAATTAACAGAAATCAAAGAAGAATCGGTTTTACCCTTTATTATATACCGATTAGGAGATTGGGTAAGCAATGTTAGAAGTCAAGCTAAAAACTGTTTAATACAATTCCTAAATACTGACTATACAGATGTTTTTCTAAAAAACATCGTATTGTTCGATTGGATAATGAAAGTAGAAAGAGTGGATTTAACTGAAATAAGAGATACAGTTATTTCTTTTTTATTAGTTGAACAAAGGCAATTTACCATTTCATTTTACAAAAATCTCGATGAAAAAAGTAGAGCTTTCTTGGCTAAGAAAATGTTGGAGTACGAGATATCCAGCAAGGAGTTGGAGATATTTATCAATGATAAAAACTATTTGATTAGGATACTTGCATTAAAGTATTTTGGAGACTTTTCGGAAGAACAAATTCAAAATTATTTACATGACAGTTCTTACAGAGTAAGGCTTGAAACTATTTCTCAGTTTATAAATAAAGAGAATTATAAAGAAATACTCATTGATTTTATAGCAGATACTTCGGGTAGTATTAGACAATATTCCAGATATTACTTAAGAAATGAAGGTATTGACTTTAAAGAAATATATATCAAAAATTTAGGTGACCAGAAAGATATAGTGGGGTCATTGCTGGGACTATTAGATATTAATGCTAATGACTATGTTCATATCATAAAACCATATTTGAACAGTGAAGTCATTAAAATTAAAAAAACAGCATTTTTTGTGTATTCTAGTTTAATTCCGGAAGAAGGTATAGAGTTTGCGATATTACATTTAGATACCAAATTTATTGGTTTAAGAAACCAAATAATTGATTTCTTTTCAGAGAATAAAAACAAAGAAGCTTTACTAAAAGCAAGGGTAGTATTTAAAGAATCAGAAGATGAAGTAATGCAACTTTCGATGCTTAAATTAATGAGTAGGTATAAAGGATTAGAAATATTGAGAGATTTATTATTGGCTACTATTCATCCATCAATCAATATCCGTAAAACAGGAAATGAATATTTAAAAAAATGGAAAATTGAAAGTACTCACCTATATCAAACATTAAATGAAGAGGATCAACAAAAAACTAAAGAAGTATTTGAACTAGTGTATTACACTCACGTTAGGGAAGGTTACTTTTATTACAATCCAGCAGAAGGAATCGACTTTTATATTAAATAGTTTTTGTTTAGTACAAGTAAAAAAAGCAAGTTTTCTTTTTCTTACATTGATAGCTATAAAAGTTATTATCACTGAACATTTACTACTAATAAATTAAAAAGATTACTTAGAATATTAAATTGCAATACTATATTTATCACTTCTATCTAAGCAGACAATAAAACTAAACTATGCAAAACTTATTCATCTGGAAATATTCAGCAAACCTTATAAAGAAAAAGAAAAATTGTTTCTTCCATATTATACAATTACTGCTGTTTATCATACCTTTTTGTGCAATTGGAAATGGCGGCCCAATAGAGGGATGTTTCACTCAAAAATCAGGTAGTATTAAACTCATCACAAAAAAGGATATTAAGATTTTAAGTGAAGACCTGAATATTGAATTAACTAAAGATGAGGTTCATGTTAAAGTCATCTACAGATTAAAAAACCTTGGAGGAACAGATGTTATTAAATATGGATTTCCAGTTGATTATATAAAAGAAGATAAGTACACATACATTAGTTATTGTAATACAATATCTAATTTTAGTTATAAATTCAATGATAAAGAAGTAGAATATATAGTAGAGGAAGAAGCAGATAAATCTAAAATAAAAGGACCATTTATCGATGAAGGCCATAACATAAAAAGAGATTGGTATATCACAGAATTATCATTTGATGAGCAACAAACCTCTCTATTGGAGGTAAATTATTCAATTAGTCCACATTATAATTATTGGGGGAAATTTATCGATACAAATTTTTCTTTTACAACCAATAAAAGATTTTTATATGACTTATCGCCATGTGGTTTCTTTGGTGATGGCAGTATAGATACCTTATCAGTAACTATTAAAAAACCTGATTATTTATGTTTTGATCAAATAAATATAAGAGGTATACAAGATTATATTACCTACAATAATCATATTAGCTGGTATGCAGAAAATTACAACCCATCTAACCAAGCTTTGGATATTGACTATAGAACAAGCCCAACAAATACGGAAATTGATGAAAAAGCTAATCATTTACCGAATAGCATTATAAAGAAAATTAATGTGTCATCATCACTTAAGGGATACCCTAAAGAAAACTTAATTGATTTAGATGAGAATACTGCGTGGGTAGAAGGAGTGGATGGCTTTGGTAAAGGAGAATGGATAGAATTTGAATTCAAAGAAAAAGTGTTCATTCATGGTATAGGAATCTTAAATGGGTATTATAAAAATGGAACCGTTTACAATCAAAACAACCGAATTAAATCTCTTGAGTTGAGTATTAAAGTTGAAGATTTGGAGAAGAAAAACATTGAAAATGATACAACGATAATTCACTTAGAGCCTCAATGTTTTTTTGAAGAATTCCATAATAATATTCAAATCATTTATGATTTAGGTGATATCGGAATTGTTTATAATTCTTATGAAGAAATGATGGAAAAGTCTAATTCAACTCTAAAAGTGAAAATCAAAATATTAGACACCTATTCGGGTGATAAATACGATGATACATGTATTTCAGAAGTCTTGTTCTATGGATATCCACATAATAATAAGTTAAATCATTGGTAACAGAATTAAATGCAGCGTTTCGTATGATTTGAAAACGTTAGAGGCCTCCCGATCTCGTGTACTTTTATTAGCTAAATAATGAAGGTAATTGAATCTGAAATATTTAGATTGAGAATAAATTTATATTTTTATGAGATTATTTAAATCTAATGATGGAAAAAGTAGGCAATGTCATGGACAAAAAATAAAAGAATTAATAAAAATAAATATTATCATGCACAAAGTATTTTATTTGATTTCCATTATTAATTGTCTTCAATTTTTTAGAGGTATGGCACAAACAAAATTGAAACCTAGTTCTAGATCTTCTATAATTATCTTTGATAGAGATAGGTTTAATACTGATTATTTACATCATATAAAAGAAGTAATAAAAGGTAATGGACTTTCAGAATTATCAAAAATGCAGGATGCATTAGATCGTAGTGACAATGATTATACTTCTTTTTTAAATCACTTTTATAGTATTTCACATAATAGTGAGAGAGAATCTTTTTTGGCTAGTTATAAAGATATAAAGTATAATGCCCAACAATAAGGTTGGGTTATTTCAAAACCCAAAGATTCAACTTTATTTTGGTCCATTGTTGAATATGGTCGACACTATTATGCCTCTTATTTTCAAGAAAGTTGGTACTGCGAACCTTCAATTGAATTTTCTCAAGGTCTTTTAGAAAAGATATTTACAGAACTTCAATTTGAGATGTACTTTAAAAATCCATCCAGCTGTCAAAATGAGTACACCAATTTGTATCATGGTTATATGGATTTTGATGTTGATGGTATGATGACTTTTATTTACCAACTGACCCCTAAGATGGCAACAGAATTAAAATGACAATTACAAAAGAATAAACATTTAGTTGATGAAAATTTAAACTTTGAAGTAGAAATGCTTGAAAAAATTTTAGATCTAACAATTGAAGATGAAAGTATTATTTTGGTATATGAATACTTTGATTGATACACCACACCAAAGTTCATGAGAGCTTTTACGTCTTTAATCAAGAATAATATTCTCCCTAATACCCATCAATCACCCTCGCCAAATTCTCTTCTCTCTCCAGACCCAATTTCTTACGAATACGATACCTAGAAGTGTTCACCCCATTGATAGAAATATTGAGTAGTTGTGCCATTTCCTTCGCCGAGAAATTAAGTTTAATCAGGGCACAATGTTTTAATTCTGTTGGAGTGAGGGCTGGGAAGCTGTCTTTTAAGTTGTTGTAGAAATCTTTATTGACTCCCGTGAAGCGCTTATCGAATTCATCCCAAAGCTGTATGCGGTGTTTGGTATTCATCTTCACCGATTTGAGGAGGGGTTTATTATCAGAAGCATGTTCTTGGATGGCCTGCATCATATCGTTCAGCATCACATCTTTATCAATTAATTGTAGAGTGAAGGAAGTGAGTTCTTTATTTTTTACCTCTATCAATTCTTTATTTCTTTCCTCCTGATGTTTGGCTTTTAGCTGTTGCTTTTCTTTCTGACTATCAAACTGACGTTGCTTTTGTCTTAAGTAAACCATCAATAATAAAATGATGAAGACAGCGATAGCCATAACGACGATTATTCTGTATTGCAAATTTTCTGCTTTCTGATGTATCAATTCATTATCTCTTTCTAAAATGATATGATCCCTTTCCTTCAATTCCTCTAAATATCGATTTCGTATACCCAATAAACCTGCATTTTGATAACTCTTTGTACTAAAGATTTCATCGTTTACCTTTTTGGAGGCTCTTAAAACATCGTAAGCTTCCTTGTATCTATGTTGCTTGTTTAAACTCAATGCCAAATTACTGAGGCATTCCGCTTTTGTATCGAAATGAGCGTTCCGATCTTCAATATTTTTTAGTGCCTTTCTAAAGTATTTTTCGGCCAATTTCCACTCCTCTTGTTTGATATAAGCATTGCCTAAATAGTAGGATATAATCGTGATGTAAAACGGATTGATACGCTCAAAATCTTTTTCAGATTGTAATAAAATGGACATCGCTTCATCGTATTTTCCCTGATGCAATAAGATGTTTCCCTTTTCTGAACGGAGGTAGATTTTCTGGTCATCGGTGTACTGAAGTTTCTCTGCTAAAGCATAACAAGTATCAAGATAGACCAACGCTTTGTCAAAGTCGGAATTCTTCCGGTAATAATGTACAAAGTGATAATAAGCCGAGACAATACTCTTTGGAGTGAGTCCCTCTTTCTCTACAGCAAGCTTCGCATATTCCAATGTCTTTGTTTCATGAAAGAAGGCCTCTTTGTTCTTATCAAATACATTGTATAGTCTTCCTAAATGTTTGTTGACTTCAAAAAGTAAGGTGTAATTTTGATATTGTTCCGCAAGATCAAGTGCATTCCAAATATGAGCGAAACTATCGCTATAATTTCCTTTTCTAGCATTGTGATCAGAGAGCCCCGCCAGTGTTTTGATCATCCATGAAGTATCTGCTTGTTGAGAAAAATACTGATAACAACTTTGCAACTCCTTCACCTTAGAAGAATCACTATTGATCACCTCCTTGTATAATTGTCTATACTGATAAGTGCTATCTTCTTGTCCATAGGACGAGGTGTAAATTTGCAAAATCAGAAAAATAATTACCCCTATGTGTTTTCGTAAATCACTCATTTTCAATACTTATAAAAATAGTTGTGTGCCGCCTTCAAGATCAATATATAATAAGCATTGCATTAGTAGGTGTGACAAAATAAAATACGATTGTATAATTTTTGAATGACCCCGTTTTTTGGTAAAAAAAGTCCTTATCAAGACCTTTGGTTCGAATTATTACTTATTATAAAGAACCAATGAAGAGAATAACTTCACTAGCATTACTTTGTCTATTTTTTGGCTGTCAATCTAAGAAGACTACAACTGTTTCCTCACCCAATGGGGAACATCAAATTGCTTTTGAATTGAACAAAAATGGTCAGATTTTTTATCAGATTAGTTCGGGGGAACAGAAGATTATTGATTTGTCTGCTTTAGGATTTGAGCTTAAATCAAGATCACTCAAACAGGGATTTCAATTGCTGAAATCAGAAACAACTTCTCATGCTTCACAATGGAAAACCGTTTGGGGTGAAGAGGAAATGATCGACGATATTTATAATGAAATCACTTTAGAATTCCGTCAGAGAAAATCGAATATTCTAGTCAACATTATTGCCAGAGCATTTGATGATGGAGTGGCTTTCCGTTACGAATTTCCCGAACAAAAGAACCTCCTCGATTTCGTTATCATGGACGAGTTGACAGAGTTTAATTTTGCAGGAGATTATAAGGCGTGGTGGAATTTTGCCGATTACGATAACTACGAAAAAGTGTATTATTCTTCGTCTATTTCGGAAATAGGCGATTCTCTAAAATTCGAACGTAGGGTCGGAAAAGAGGAGAGAGCAAATATGTGTAATACTCCTTTGACGGTTGAAGTGAATGACGATTTAGTGGTGAGTATTCATGAGGCTGAATTGGTCGACTATGCAGGAATGACGCTACTGAATACTTTAGAAAATGAAACATTAAAAGCGAACCTTACTCCTTGGAGAAATGGTGATTTGGTAAGAACTGCTGCACCAATGAAAACACCTTGGCGTACGGTTCAGATCGGACACAATGCAGGAGATTTGGTGGAATCGAGAATGATTATGAACCTCAATCCGCCTTGTGCTATCGAAGATACCGATTGGATCAAGACGTCTAAATACATTGGTATTTGGTGGGAGTTACATACAGGTCGCACTTCTTGGGCAGAGAAGGTACAATTTGGAAAACCTTTACCACCGACTCGTCCGCATGGAGCAACGACAGAAAATGCCAAATACCACATCGACTTTGCTGCTAAACATGGTTTTGAGGATGTGCTTATCGAAGGCTGGATCAAAGGATGGGATAATATGGGCGATAACTGGACAGGTTATGGAATATTCGATTGGGAAACTCCTGCAGACGACTTCGATTTCGAAGAAGTATTACGTTACGGTAAGGAGAAAGGTGTTCGAATGATGGCCTATCATGAAACGATTTCAGATATCGATCATTATGAACCGGAGATGGATCGTTTATATGCGGAAGCTCGAAACAGAGGAATTGATGCTATAAAAGTGGGATATACAGGTGATGTAAACTTCAATACAACAGTTCCCAATAGCTATGCACAACATCATCATGGACAATATATGGTGCGTCATTATCGAAAAATGATTCAGACGGCGGCCAAGAATAAAATTAGAATAATTCATCATGAGCCCATCAAATACACAGGGGAACAGCGTACCTACCCGAACATTATGGCAAGAGAAGGCGCAAGAGGTCAGGAATACAACGCATGGAGTGAGGGGAATTCTCCTGAACATGGTGTAGTGCTTCCTTTCACCCGACTTTTAGGTGGACCAATGGATTATACTTTGGGTATTTTTGAGGTGAAATTACCTCAAAGAGAATGGGCAAAATTTGAGATCAGAGTAAGAAGTACGGTCATGAAACAAGTTGCTTATTTTGTAACAATGTATTCTCCAATTCCTATGGCAGCAGATCTTCCAAGAAACTACGAAAAGAACATGGAGGCATTTCAATTTATCAAAGATGTGCCAACAAATTGGTCGGAAAGTAAAGTGTTGAATGCTAAAATCGGCGATTACTTCACCATCGCTAGAAAAGAAAGAGGAACAGAAAATTGGTACTTAGGTAGTATCACCGACGAGAATCCTAGAACATTTTCTATCGATTTAGATTTCCTTCATCCTGACAAAACCTACCAAGCAACGATTTATGCAGACGGTAAAGATGCACATTGGGAAAGCAATCCTTATCCGGTGGAAGTGACTAAAATAAATGTGACCGCTAAAGATAAATTGAGTATTCAATTGGCAGCGGGCGGTGGACAAGCGATAGCGTTTAAAGCCTTAGATTAATCATCAAATACTATGGATATGAAAGCACTAATTTATAGTTTCTTTTTGATGATGATGATTGGGATAGTTCAAGCACAAAATGTGGTTTCTACCCAACATCAACCTGGAGATTTTCCATTCATCGTAAAAGGTAAAGTTCCCAATATACTATTTGATAAAAACGATCATCAAGTAGTCGAAACGACGGCGAAACATTTTTCTGAAGATATAAAGTTAGTCAGTGGACGATTGCCAAAGTTATTGACCTCAGGAAAATCTAAAGAAGATGTAATCATTATTGGTTCCTTGGATCAAAGTGAATTGATATCAGATTTAGTCTCTCAAAATTCGATCGATACATTGGGTATGAGCAACGCTTGGGAGAGATACAGTTATCAGGTAATTCCGAATCCGTGGAACAAGAAGAAGAAAGCATTGGTGATCTTCGGAAGTGATCGAAGAGGTACTGCTTATGGTGTTTTTGAGTTGTCAAAACAAATGGGAGTATCGCCTTGGTATTGGTGGGCTGATGTTCCCGTAGAGAAAAAGTCCACTCTTTACGTTAGTGGAAATATATTAAAAAGTAAATCTCCTGATGTAAAATACCGAGGGATCTTTATTAACGACGAAGATTGGGGATTGCTTCCTTGGAGTGTCCACAACTTCGAAAAAGAACTAGGTGATATCGGACCAAAGACTTACACCAAAGTGTGTGAGTTATTATTGAGACTAAAAGCCAACTACTTGTGGCCGGCAATGCACGAACGTTCGGGTGCCTTCAACAAGTATAAAGAAAACAAAGAAGTTGCCGATCGATACGGAATTGTAATGGGCTCGTCTCACTGCGAACCGGTCTTGTTTAATAATGCCACCGAGTGGGACGATAAAACGATGGGCGAATGGAATTATGCCACCAATAGAGCAGGAATTTGCAAGGTGTTGGATCAGAGAGTTTCTGAGAACGCAATGTACGAGAACCTTTATACGATTGGTATTCGAGGAATTCATGATCATGCCATGAAGGGCAATTTTTCTGTTGAAAGACAGATTGAATTAGTAGAGGAAGCCATTCAAGATCAAAGAGATATTTTGAAGCAACACGTAGGTAAATCGGCCGAAGTGATTCCTCAGATCTTCGTGCCTTATGCTGAGGTACTTCATCTCTATAATAACGGCTTAAAAGTACCGGATGACATCACTTTAATGTGGGTGGACGATAATTATGGCTATATCCGCCGATTGAGTGATCCTTTGGAACAGCAACGATCGGGTGGTAGCGGAGTGTATTATCATATTGCTTATTTAGGAAATCCGCACGAATACACTTGGTTAAGTACGACGAATCCAGCATTGATTTATCAGGAAATGAAAAAGGCGTACGATTATAAAGCCGATCGCGTTTGGATGGTGAATGTGGGGGATATCAAACCAACAGAATACAATACACAGTTTTTCCTCGATTTAGCTTGGGATGTGGAATCGATCCAAAGAGATCGTGTTTTTGATCATATGTATCAATGGTATCAAGAAATTTTTGGAGAGGATTTAGGGAAAACTGCTGCCGATCTGATGTACGACTATTATCAAATCAATTTCACTCGAAAGCCAGAATTTATGGGTTGGGGAGAAGAGTTTTCGAGTTCGCGATGGAGAGAAAGAATCGAAGATACCGATATGAGCTTTACTACTTACAGGGAAGCAGAAACTCGATTGTCTGAGTTTAAAAAATTAAGTGAGCGGGCAAATCAGTTAAGAAACAAGATTCCAACAGTACAGCAAGCGGCGTTTTTTGAGCTGGTCTATTACCCTGTTCGTGGAGCTCATTTTATGAATCATAAATTGTTGTTGGCTCAAAAAAATAGAGAATATGCCCGATTGGGTCATGCGGGAACAAATCGTTTACATCAAGAAGTAATAGCCTATCACGATAGTACAAGCATACTGACGGAGGAATATGGAAATCTGTTGAATGGTAAGTGGAAAGGAGTGATATCAGCAATTCAATCACCCGGTGCTACTTTTGCTAAAATGCCCCCTTGCAAAGAGATCGAACTACCTCAAAAAGCAGGGTGGGGAGTGATCGTAGAGGAACATCAAAAAGTGAATGGAATACATCAACCTTTGACACTTCCGGTGTTCACATCACATTATCAGGAAGCTTATTTTATTGATGTATTTAATAAAGGCAAGGAAGCTTTAGAATGGACGGCAGAAGGTAGTGAGGAGTGGATACAGTTAAGCAAAACTTCAGGAATGACTAAGGAAGAGGACCGTATTGAGGTGTCTATTGATTGGGAACAATTAAAGGGAAGCAATGATGGTTTTGTGAAAATAAAAAGTGATCAAAAGGAAGAAACAATATATCTCAGAGCATTTGATGCCGGTGTGACATCAGATAGTTTGGATGGAGTGTATGTGGAGAAGAATGGGTACTTGTCTATTCCGTTAGAAGGCTATCATCAGAAATTGGATAAAGACGATGTGCAGTGGGTCATCAATAAAGGATTAGGCAGTACGGGGGCATCTTTGGCCATAGAAAATCAGCATGCGAAAACGGCAGGGCATTGGGCAAGGAACGATACCTATGCACATGTGGAGTACGAGTTTTATTCTTTCAATTCGGGTCGATTTGATATCTCTACTTATGTGTTACCCACCTATCCTATTAATAGTTTTTTGTTGCATCGATTTGCCATTTCGGTAGACGATGAATCGCCTAAAACGATCTATGTAGGGGCAGATATTGATAGCGACCGATGGAGAAATAATGTAAGGCGAAACTCGTCGATTCATACTTCTTCTCATTACATCGATCAACCCGGAAAACATACTTTAAAAATCTATTACCTCGATCCTGGGGTAGTCCTTGATAAAGCGGTAATGGATTTTGGAGGTTTGAAAAAATCGTATTTAGGACCTTCAAAAACGCAGTTGAATTCATTGGTAGAATAACATATAGTTATAATTCATTATTTACCAGTAGTTTAAAAAGTACTTCATGTTGAGGTACTTTTTTTTAGTTTCAGCCCATCAATATTTTTTTTAAATTTGAAACAATCAATTTATTAAACTGACATCTCTTATGATTAGCGAACTATTTACAGACACTAGAACACTTCCTAAAGATTTGGCAAAGTCCATCAAATGTTATCGATTATATATTGGACTCTCAATATATGGGATTGCTTTAATGAAAATTATTGAAGCTCTTCAATTGTATTTTTTATTCTTCTTGCTACCATTTATTGCACTTGGCTTAATCTTTTTACCCTTTAAAGGGTTATTTCATTCAGTAAAAAATGTACGTAAAAAGGAAAAAATAAATCATATATCAATTATCTACTATTGGGGGAATTTTGTACTTGTCATGGCATTTGTACTATCAATTATGGTTTTTGTATATGATATGATGAGGTTGTTTCTATAGTAGCTGGCGCAAATGTTAAGTGCTAACGTCATTTGTGCCTAAAAACGTAAGAGGTCTCCCGACCTCGTGTAATTATATCAACAGTACACGAGGTCGGGAGACCTCTTACGTTTATCAAGCACAAGAACCGCTTCGCTAAATTCTTGCGCTAGGTAGATTATTTCTCTAACATCTCTCTAAAAAACGTTTGATAATCCGTTTCTGTATTCGTTAAGTTTAGTTTCTTTCTTAGTCTAAATCGGGCCACCTCAATCGACTTGGTACTTTGATGAGTGATACTAGAAATGTCTTTCGTAGAGAGGTTCAGGTATAAATAAGCACACAGTTTTTTCTCGTTAGAAGAAAGCTTAGGATAATGCTCGTTGAGTTTATCGTAAAACTCTTGGTTGACTTGTTCGAAACGAATTTCTAGCTCTTTCCATACATCAGTCTGATTGTTACTTTGAAGGTTAAAGACAATCGAACGAAGGACTTTTTTAGCATCATTGTTTACAACATCATACAGCTTCATGAGCTCTTCAGATACGCCATTGATTAACTCATATTTTTGCATTAAATGCATGATATTGGTTGTTAATTCTCGGTCTCTAAACGAAATATCATTTTGTAATTTTTCATTCTTTAGCTTGATCGTTTCTTGTTCTGATTGTGTTAATTCCATTTCAGAACGCATCTGTTGTACCAGTACTTTCTCGTGCTGAAGCTTTAGGCGTAAAAATCTTAGAATTAAGAAAGCAATAAGGAAAACAAGAATTAAAAGAATAGAAAGTACTATGATAGCTCCCTGTTGTAGTTCTTTCTCATTTTGAAGTTCTATACTTTCTTGCTGAAGCTGCGTTTCCTTTTGGTATTGTTCGAGATGATTCTCAAAATCTTCTTTCAATATAAAATCAGATTGATTTTTATACTCTTTAAAGTATTGTAGCGCAGTTTTGTGATCTCCTTTTTCTTCATGTAATACCGCTAAATTGTTATATGTATAGCGCAAAAGAAGAGGAGATTTTAAATCCTCCGCAATTTCCAAAGCTTCAAGATACCTTGGTAAGGCTTCCTTAAAGTTTTGATCTAAACGATAAATATTACCTAGAATGTTTAGTGAGGTTACAATACCATTCTGATCATCAATTTCTTTTTTAAGTTTTAGAGCTTCCTCAATAGAATATCGAGCATCTTTCAAACGACCAATTTTAATGTATTGATTTCCAATATTATGTAGTGCTCTTCCTCTTATTTTATTAAAAGTAGAATCTTTGCAATATTTCAGACAAGTATAATAAGACTGAAGGGCATTTTCTGGATCTTGTTTATTATCATAGATGCTGCCCAAATTAAGGTAGATGGTGGGTAGGTATTTATACCCGATTTCATCATTTTCTTCAAGCTCCTTTATTATCTTAAAGTTAAGTGCCTCTGCTTTATCAAATTCTTGTTCCTTCTGATATAAGATGGCTAGATTAATTCTCGTTTTCACCAACCTATTCTGAGCGTTGTTATGCTTAAATATTTGCTGTGCAATATGATAGTTCTCTCTTGAATTAATCAAGAAACCTTTTGATAAATAGACGTTACCTAATAAATGGTGAAATTCTGCTTTTATTAAGGTATTGGATTCCTCTTCGCACAATACGATTCCTTCATTGATGTAGTCTAATGCCACATCAAGGTCATGATTCATATATTCCTCAGCTAGTTTTTTTAAAATAACCAAACGCTTTTCAGAGTCAACACTTAGTGAAAGTTCTCTATGCAGTTGATCCAAATTTTGACAAAAAACGTTGAAGCCCAGTAAGGATATAACAATGGTAGTTAGAAATGATTTCAATTTAGTTTTAGTAGTTTAAATTAATTGAGATAGTGGTCACGTGAGTGTAGAACTCATTCATATGTTACAAATCTACTTATTTTATTATTAACTACTTGTTGATCTGTGCTTAAAAAGTGGTAAATGTGAAAAAAATGTGTATTAAAAAAGGACTAAACTGATACATTTCAGTTTAATCCCTTTCTATAGAATAACTAATTTTTATTTCACACGATTCACATCAGACATTTTCCATGTTTTATCGTAGTAACTTTCTAGTGGTCCATACAATCTGAAATACATGAAGAACCCTTCTCCTTTGTTCGATTCTACCCAGTTGGCTTCATATCCTTTAGGACATTCAGGACCGATAAAAACTTTTACGCTTCCGTCTTTTTCTACTTTAATTTCTCTTTTATTGTTAACAATCGATTTCTTACTTTCGTTTTCGATCAAACATCTTGTGTCGTTATTGTATACTGCAATTGACCAGAAATCGGCAGCAGGAACATCTTTAGGAATGATGATTTCGTAAGTATTGCTACCGTCTAACCATTCTTCGTCACCATCCACATACACACCTAAGTATTTTGAACCTTGTCCAACTGTTGGTAATACCATACCTTTTGATGTTGTAATGGCTTCATAGGTAAAAGATGCAATTTCTTTAGCTTCATAATAATCCTCGTGCATTAAGTCCAAACGACTTTGGTTGAGGATATATCTCCAGTTTCTGTCCTCCCAATGCTTCGATTTATATGATTTCTTAGAGAAAGTTTGTACCATCGCAATTGCTTCACCTTTTTGAGTAGCCATAATTAAAATCTCTTGCTCTTCTTTATTAGGATGAAATCCACCACTTTTAGTAATGCCTAAATCTCTTAATTGAGTCCATATTAAACGATTAACACCTTCTACAGTCTCCATCACTAAAGCATTGTAAAGATCCTCCCAATATTCTAAATCTCTCGATTGTCTACCTCTCCATTCTGGAGTTGCTGTAGCATCAATCCATTTCTGCCCCTCTTTTGAATCTGTAATTTTATAAACAAAATGCTGTTTTCTTAATTTATCTACTTCCTCAGCATCCTTTGCTCCAATAATACGTGTCCCAAAAAAGATCACATTCGTTGTCGATTTAATCACATAATCCGCATCGTGGTTTTCTGGAACATTATCTTCTGGACCAACAACCAAATATTTACCTCCTTTACCTTTGTCAGGACCCAAAATACCTAAATCCGCTTGTGGTCTTTGATAATTATCCAATAATAAACCACCAATTCGTCCGGCAGGGATTTCGATGTAATATGCCGATGTTCTTAAATCGACAAAACTTACAGTATATGGAGTCGTTTTATTGGCAGTGATAATAGAGATTTTTTGATCCAAATTATCGTATAATAAGAAGTCACCATATTCGGCCTCTTTTAAGAAGTTCTTACGCCACTGTTCCAATCCAACAATAGGTAAAGCAAATTCATAAGCCGATACTGCTTTTACATACATTTGTGTTTTTCTAAGATCTTCAACAGATTCATTATCCAAATATCCATTATCTAAGTAAACAGGTTGAGTGGCCAAGAAATTATCTTTTTGTTGTGCCATTGTCAGCGTCGAAAAGCCTAAAGTGAAAGCCATTAGGTAGTAAAATATTTTTTTCATTTTCTAATTTTATTTGTGAAACATATCCTACTTAACGACATTTATTTACTTAAAAATGATATATTTGATCAGATAAATAATGAAAAACCGGAAATATGAAAGTTGTTTTTGATGCAGGTAGGGCTGAGAGTGTAATTGAGCAACTAGGAAGATTGTTTGATGTTACTCCCAATAATCATCAAATAGAGAAAAAGAATGATGATATATATATGTATGCAGAGATATTTAGCTTGCAACCGGGTATAGACTTAACTATTATACAATGTAAATACAATGAAAGTATCAATATCATTAGAAAAGGGCATGAGAACAATGAGATTATCCCCTTAACTATTTCTAATTTTTCGACTTACCATAAAGAGAGAAAACAAACCTTACTCAATAATAACAACAAGACTTATGAACTAGCTTGGTCAAATACTAAATCAGATACCTATGTGGATATACCTAAAAATGAGGAAATCCATTTTCTAACTATCAGGATTCATAAATCAGTAATGGGCAACCTAAAGAATGATCAGTTACAACTAATTCACCGCTTATTGAACTCTCATGAAGAATTTACCTTTTATCATTTTTGTACTTATAAAATGGTTCAACTTATCGAAAACATATTTTCTTTAAAGGGGGATCGAGATTGGAAGGTGTTAATGATGAAAGCATTAGGATTTCAATTCTTGGCTGAGTTTTATTTATTGATAAGTCAGGATGAAAAGAATACTTTAGTTGGATATGAAAAGTTACAGTACAAAAGAGTATTTGATATTAAGAAGTTTATCTTGAAAAACTTAGAAGAGAACCTTTCACTTCAATATTTATCAGAACAGTTTTTTATATCAGAAAGCAGTATTCAAAAAGATTTTAAGAAGGTGTTTAATCAAAGCCCTTATCAGATTATTAAAGAAGAACGATTAAAGAAGGCTAAAGATTTATTACAAAATTCTGATTATCCCATCAATCAAATTGCGATTATGTTGAGATACAAAAATGCATCTCATTTTACCTTGAGTGTAAAGAATAAATATGGGATGTTGCCGAAGGATTTAAGGAAGATGATCAAATAACATTATTAGAGAATTTTTTTGCTAAAATATTGGCAATATTACAATATTTTAGCAAATATAATTGATGTCTAGTAAGTTGTTTTGTTATGTAAAATATTGATAATCAATTATTTAAAATGTTTTGGCGTAGCTGTTGTAAAATTGATGATGTGTTTGATCATAAAATAATTTATTATGCAAATCATCAATCTAACTTCATCTAATGCTATTCAACTTAGATTACCAAAAGAACAAAAAAACAATCTCATTGTTTCTGGTAATACTAAAAAACATTTAGACTATTCTACTGATGTAATCGGTATTGTCCTTCTTGAAAGAGGCCATAATTATGATGCATTTATTATTTCAGAACAGAAAGGGGAGTATTACTTCTTTAATATATGTAATAGTCAAAATCTATCTTCTGATGAATTAATTACTTCAGTTCGACCAATAATAGATCAATTAAAGGAAATAGGAAATTTCGAATTAAGTCTATTAAGTGAAAAGTTGAATGATTTTCTGCTAACAGAAATCGATCATGAATATCAGAAAGTCACTTTAGTAATTCCTCATCTGACTTTAATAGTCATATAGATTAGCGTTTATAATTAACCGTTAGTCAAAATCATAAAATCAAATTCAATCAAATATTTATCTAATCAATTAATTCTCATGAAATCTTTATTTATTTATCTATCATTATCAATTTTAGTTATTTCAAATACTTTTGCTCAGTTACCAGATCCGGGGTTTGTAATTGACGATCGTACAGCAATAGTTATGACAGATCCTCAGCACGATTTCTTAAGTCCTGAAGGTGTTACTTGGGACGTGGTAGGCAATAGTGTCACAGAAAATAATACAGTAGAAAATTTAGAAACCTTATTTATTTTAGCCAAAGAACATGGTTTGCCTGTGTTTGTTTCACCACATTATTATTACAAACATGATCATCATTGGCAATTTGAAGGAGCATTAGAAAAATTGATGCATGCTATTCATATGTTTGACCGTGAAGATCAATTAATAGTGGAAGGTTTTGAAGGTTCTGGAGCCGATTGGTTGGAGAGATATAAAAAGTATATCGAACAAGATTACGTTACAGTAGCTTCTCCACACAAGATTTTTGGACCTGAGCAAAATGATTTAGCATTACAATTAAGAAAACAGAAAATCGATAAAGTTATTCTTTGTGGAATGTCGGGTAACTTATGTGTGGAATCTCATATGAGAGAGCTAATTGAAAACGGTTTTGAAGTAGCTGTTGTAGGTGATGCTACCGCATCTGCACAAGTACCAGGTTTTGATGGAAATGCGGCAGCACAAACCAATTTTAGAATGATTTCTAGTCATGTTTACTCTACTGAAGAGTTAAAAAAGACTTTAGAAAACATGGATTCTAAAACTAAATAATCATTATAAAAATCGTTACATATTTCTCTCTCAATAAAAATTAATTCTCATGCTTAAGTTTATCATCAACAAGTGTATTGAAAGTTACCTAAAACAAAAAGTTAGGATTTTAGAAAAAGAGTTGGCTTCTGAAAACGAAGGTACAACTATACAAGATGCAAATGATGCGGATGACGAATCGCATAGATATCAAACATTAGTTCAGAAGGAAGAAACTTCCAAAAGAATAATCAAAGTGATGCGGGATCTGGAGGAGTTAAAATCTATTCCTTTGGAGAAATCAGCTCAAGTTCAAAAAGGGGCATTGATCGAATTAGAAGACCTTTTCCTGTATGTAGGTATTACAACAGATCAGTTTAATGAATTTGGTCGTCAGATAATGGGAATTTCTACAGAAGCACCGATTTATAAAAAAATGATTGGTAAAACTGTAGGATCATCGATTGATGTGAATAATAAAAAGTATACGATTCTCTCCATTAAATAATCTGATCATGAAATGTATTTTATATAGCTTATTACGATTGGTTTACGCAACCCTATTTATGGTAATCATTTTGTACTTCAATAATAAATATAGATCAAATGATAATACAAATAAAGATACATCAGAAAAGTATTATCAATCTTATAAGGGTTTTGTTTATCAAGAAAAGAATTAAAAAATTATATTATTAATTAAAGTATTACATTTTAAAATAGATGAAATTATTGTTATGAATAGGACAAATAAAACATTATATGATAGTGGTGGACAGTCAAACTATTGTTATTGTAAACCCAAACTAATCCTCTGATATGAAATATATGTTTTTGTAGTTTAATAATGATGCGTATATCAGAGTTTCTAAGAGGTCACTTCGGTGGCCTCTTTTTCTGTTTATTAAAATCTCATCATGTCAATGCTCGCTTCATATATAATTATCCACATGGCATTAATCAATAATTACTTATTGGGATATTATTGGTTAAAATAGATCATTATCGAACAAAATTCGTATAATAAAATACCTCTGGTTTGAATGTATTTCGAACCAGAGGTATTTAATAGTTATTTTTTTTCACCTTTAAAATAATCTATAAATGAAATCATTATGTAAGAGAACAAAACGGAACCTTCATTATTATTTCTATAGTGCACTTGCGATATATTTCATTGCCAAGGGGCTTCAAGTCATTCTCACATAAGTGTCTTTTCTTATTTAAAATGATTATCATATCATTTTTACACCTACATACTATTTCAATAACTCATCAACAAAGGCAATTAAGTCTTTAATTTCTTCCTTTTCAGGATCTGGATCAGGATAAGTCCACGCAGCATTTTCAAGTATTTCCTTTCCAACTTTTACGTGATAATAAATGGCAGTATTCTTAAATAAGCATGAGCTTCTAAAAGTAGATTTTTCAAGGAATTTATAATTGATTGAAGATAGTGGAAAATAAATAGTACCACAATCTTCTATAATATCATTGCTTTGAGCGATAACTTGATCTTTATATTTTACTGTATATGTTTTCATCATTTTTTACTTCTCTGCTAACCCTCCAAAAGGAATGGAAGGTAATTGGGTACAAATTGTTCCTGGACAAAGTTTCAGTACTATCTTAAGACTTTATGGTCCGTTAGAACCTTGGATGGACAAAACATGGAAACCTAGTGATCTTGAAATGGTGACAGAAGGTTTTAATTGACTTTAAGTTCAAAAGAATACTATAATATTTGCCCTCATACTATTTGGGGGCATCTATAAAATCAATAAATATTTGATTTAGATAAAAAAAAGTAACCTTTTTATGGTATTTCAAGAAAAAAATAATTTTTATTTCATTTTTTTCTGAAATCAGAATCCAGGATTAGTATCAATAAATTGATTTTTGCCAATATATTATCAATTCTACAAAATATATTCAGTTTTTTATTCACTTAAAACATCAAAAACACTAAAAAACCTTTGTAAAACACTGGTAACCAACATCTTATATGTTTACGGCATCCGTATTGAATTAGAATAACCAAACATTCTGATAATCATCAAAAACAATAATTACTCAGAATGAATTTAAAGATTGCTATGATTTACTTCTCTCAATCACTAAAAGAAAAATTTAATATTCTCTCATTATTATAATACTATTCATCATGGAAAATATCGCAGAAAACAAAGGTCTTATTAATTCATTAATCAATTTCTTTAGTAAGCCTAAATTGGAAACTGAAGGCCAAGTGCCAGAAGGGTTTTGCCCGAACTGTTGGGGAAAACAAGAGTACGATAATCAGGTAAGAGAATTAAGAAAGGATAAACAAATCAATATCAATAACCATAAAGAAAACTACTCATTCATTAAAGAGTTTATGGTTAACAATCTTGACGGTATTCAGTTGGTAAGAGAAAAAGATAGTCTTACATGTCCAGTTTGTCTTTTACGTCATGAAGAGAATGAAATAAAATAATTCATTACTTACTCTCTACTATTAGTCATAGTATTTCAATCAAAATAAAATAAAAATAATCTCTCAATTCATAAATAATATAATCATGAAAGCTATTTGGAATGGTGTAGTTATCGCCGAAAGTAATCAGACAGTTGAAGTAGAAGGAAACCAATATTTTCCACCTTCATCAATCAAGAAAGAATATTTTACAGCTACAGATTCAAAATCTACATGTCCTTGGAAGGGCGTTGCATCATATTATTCCTTAAATGTGAATGGTGAAACGAATTCAAATGCAGCTTGGACGTATAAACGACCAAGCGAAATGGCAAGTGAAATAAAAGATCATGTTGCTTTCTGGAAAGGCGTAGAAATCAAATAGAACACAAATAATAAAAATTACAACAATAAAAAAATAGAAAATTATGTCAGCAAAACATTTAAATATCGAAGAGTTTAAAGATAAAATATTTGATTACACAAATAACGAAGAGTGGAACTTTAAAGGGGATAAGCCAGTATTAATCGACTTTTATGCAGAGTGGTGTGGCCCTTGTAAAATGATAGCGCCAACAGTAGATGAGTTGGCCGAAGAATATGATGGTAAAGTAGATATCTATAAAGTAAATACCGAGGTGGAGCAGGAATTATCTGCAATGTTTGGTATTCGAAGTATCCCATCTTTATTATTTATCCCGAAAGAAGGCACACCAAAAATGCAAAAAGGGGCTTTACAGAAAAATGATTTTGTGAAAGCTTTTGAAGCAGAATTCGGCGTATAATTCACTCATAAAAAGAGCTATTTATAAAATAGCTCTCTCCTCTCTATAATTAATTGAACTCTTGAAAATGAAAAACAAATTTGATTTAATCGTTATTGGTGCTGGTTCAGCAGGAACAAGTGTAGCTAGATCATGTGCTGCAGAAGGTTGGAAAGTGGGTATTGTAGAAGAATTAAAATATGGTGGTACTTGTATGTTACGTGGTTGTGATCCAAAGAAAATGTTCTTGGCTGTAACCGAAGGTATTGATGCCATCGAAAGAATGTCAGACAAAGGCTTAACTACAATAGAACCTACTGTGAATTGGAAAAAAATGAGTGAATTTAAAAATTCATTTATAGAACCCATGCCTGAAAGAGTAGAAAACTCTCTAAAAAGATTAGGTATTGAAGAATTTCACGGTAAAGCCAGGTTTAACGATGATGGAAGTTTACAAGTGGGAGATGATGTATTGGAAAGCGAATATTTCCATATCGCTACTGGAGCCTCTCCAATTCAATTAGGGATCGAAGGCGAGGAACATGTGAAAACAAGTACTGATTTTCTAGACCTAAATAACACACCGGAACGAATAGTTTTTATTGGTGGAGGTTTTATTTCTTTTGAGTTTGCACAAATTTCTAAAAGAGGGGGGGCCGATCAGGTGACTATACTACAAAGAGGAGAAAAAGTGTTGAATCAGTTTGATGCTGATTTAGTGGATATGCAAGTGGAGAAAAGTAGAGAAATGGGTATCGACATTCAATTGAATAGTGTTATCCAAAAAATAGAAAAGAAGGAACATGAATACACAATTACATATAATTCACCTAATGGATTAAGTCATGTGGTTTGTGATTTAATTATTCATGGTGCAGGAAGAGGTGCCAATATCCAAGATCTTAATTTAGAAGCCATTAATGTTGCCACAACAAGAAAAGGTGTGGTAGTAAATGAGTTTCAAAGAAGTATTTCAAATCCAAAAGTATTTTCGGCAGGGGATGCTGCAGATACCTCTAAACCAAATTTAACTCCGGTAGCAGGTATTGAGGCTAAAATTGTAGCTAAAAACTTAATTGCAAAGGAGGATAAGTATAAAACCACCTATCCAGCTATTCCAAGTGTTGTCTACACTTTACCACCTATAGCTAAAGTTGGTTTAACGGAGAAAGATGTAGAACAAAGAAAAGATGAGGTAAAGGTAAAGTTTAAAAAGACTCACCAATGGTATTCTTCTGTTAGAGTTAACGAAAAATATTCTGCCTTTAAAACAATTGTGGATAAGAAAACCAATAAAATTTTAGGTGCTCATTTATTAGGACCAGGAGCAGAAGAACAAGTGAATGTGATTACTATGGCGATTAATCAAGGATTAACTGTTGAAGAGTTGAAAGCCATTGTATTTGCTTATCCTAGTTATTCATCAGACATAAAATACATGTTTGATTAAGCTAAGATTATAAAAGTGTTTCAAACTTAATTAGTCAACAATCATTTCAATTAACAAACCACTATTATCATATTTAATTCTCTCACTATTTAATCAATCAAAATGCAAGTTTCTCACAAAATTGATGCTATAAAGTTATCGGAAGAACTGTTAGAAGCAGTTAGAAAAAAGAAACCAACATTTATTGTTGAATCTGTTCTTAAAAATATAGAGTTAGAAGAACTGAAGTTACAGTTGTATAATGATAGAAGACGTAAAGCCTTCTGGATTAATATTTACAATGCTTATTATCAAATTCACATTGAAGATTATAAGCATGAAAAACTTATGATTTTCTCAAAACGAATAATTGAAATTGCTAATCATAAATTCAGCTTAGATGATATAGAACATGGAATCCTTAGAAAACTAAATTTCAAATATGGGTTAGGTTACGTTCCTCTTCTTTTTGCTGATAAAGTAATTAAAGAGTTGGCAGTAGAAAAATTAGATTATCGTATTCATTTTGCATTGAATTGTGGAGCAAAAAGTTGTCCACCAATATAGTTTTACGATCCCATAGAAATTGATACTCAATTGGAAATGGCGATGATCTCATTCTTGGAACAAGAAACAAACTTTGATAATAAAAACAAGAGAGTAAATGTAACAAGATTGTTTTTATGGTTCCTTGGAGATTTTGGAGGAATAAAAGGAGTCAAAAAAATTATAGAAGAAAAACTCAATATAGATATAAGTGGATTTGGCATAAAGTTCAAATCTTACCATTGGGATGAAAAGCTGCTAAATTTTCATCCTCAATTACAAATTGCTTAATAAATACAACAACTCTCTTACTACAAAAAGAAAATGAAAAAAATCAATTTTATCGGTTTAGGAACGGCTGCGATTGGACGCCCTCAATATATTAATGTTAGACAAGAAAACACTAAAGAAGTTTCGTTAGCTGAGTTTAAGAATAACGGTTACCATGTTCTTGAAGAAGCATATAAAAATGGAGTACGTTACTTTGATACCGCTCCAGGTTACGGATTGGCAGAACAATTAGTGATGGAATGGTTATACTCTAAAGGATATAATGATGTTGAAATCGCTTCAAAATGGGGGTACACTTATACAGCGAACTTTGATCCCAATGCAATTTCTCATGAGGTAAAAGATCATAGTTTAAATAAATTGAAGGAGCAATGGAAATACACACAAAAACTACTTCCTGCATTATCTACCTACCAAATACATTCAGCTACTTTCGAATCAGGGGTACTAGAAAACACTGAAGTATTTGATTATTTAGGGAAGCTGAAACAAGAAAAAGGATTAAAGATTGGGTTGACTTCTAGCGGTTCTAATCAAAAACAAATTATAGAAAGTGCTTTAGAGATCGAACGTAATGGAAGCCAACTATTTGATGCTTTCCAAGTAACATATAACATTCTAGATCAAAGTATTTTAGAGTTAAAAGAAAAGTTGGGTAGCAAAAGAATTATCGTTAAAGAGGCTTTAGCGAATGGTCGAGTATTTCCTAACGAACACTTTCCTGAATATCAAAAACTATATCAAGAACTTACTAAGTTAGCAGCAAAATATAATGTTGGAATAGATGCTATTGCTCTACGTTTTGTAATTGATACATTAACTCCATTCAAAGTATTAAGCGGAGCTTCAGAAAAGAAACATATTAAAGAAAACCTTTTAGCCGAAAGTTTTCAGCTAGAAAAAGAAGAATTGGATCGTTTAAAAAGTTTTTCTTCCACTCCAGAAGAATATTGGGGTGAACGTAAACAGTTGGCTTGGAACTAATTAAAATCAAAAAAGTATTCCTTTTCCAATTGAATTTTCATCTATTTATAATGATAAAATAAATAAGTCACTTTCCATATCACCCTTCTTTTTATGGAAAGTGACTTATTATGCGAATTGTTTTAAGTAAATATGATGATATGTTGTTATATTTGAATTTATTCACTTATTACAATTACTATAATTTAAAATGCCTCAAAAAGTAGTTTGGGATCAAAAATGGTCAGAAGTAGCATTAAATTCTGCTATGGATATCATTTTTTGGGTTAATGAAGACGGGTATATTGATAAATGCAATGATTCTTTCCTGGAAATATGTGGTTATAAGAATGAAGAATTAGGGAAAGTTTCCATTTTAGATATTGATGAAAATCTATCCAAAAGAGATTGGAAAAGGATATGGAGTGACCTTAAAACAAACAATACGATCAGCCATGAAACCACTATCATCAACAAAAAGAACGAATATCTTGATGTTGAAATGAGTTTTACCGGGGTAAGTATAGGAACGGGTATTATTTGTTTTATAACATGCCACGACATCACTGAGATTGTTCAATTAAGACAACAACTAGATGAAGCACTTAAGGTGATTGATGAAATCAATGTAAAAACGGGCAATGATAATGTATCAGAAGATTCTTCTTTAGAAAAAAAGGCATTATTAGAACAATTACAAAAACTTCAGAAGCATCATGAGTCCATTCTTCAGTCAGCAGGTGAAGGTATTTATGGATTAGATACTATGGGAAGGACTACTTTTGCTAACGAGGCGGCAGTAAAATTGGTAGGCTACTCTCTTGAGGAGATGATTGATGTCTCTCAACACGATTTAATCCATCATACAAAACCGGACGGTTCTCATTACCCAAGACACACGTGTAATATTTATGCGTCATTTAAAGATGGGAAAGTACACCATAGTGACGATGAGGTTTTTTGGCGTAAAGACGGTTCATCATTCCCTGTTGAATATGTGA
The DNA here is from genome assembly GCF_018736045.1 of Flammeovirga yaeyamensis. Taxonomy (NCBI): domain Bacteria; kingdom Pseudomonadati; phylum Bacteroidota; class Cytophagia; order Cytophagales; family Flammeovirgaceae; genus Flammeovirga; species Flammeovirga yaeyamensis. The sequence continues at coordinate 767,114 of NZ_CP076133.1, forward strand.
GTACTCCACTCTACGATAACAATGATAAATTGATTGGGGCAGTGGTGACTTTTAAAGATATAACACATAGAAAGGAGACGGAAAGAGCGTTAAAACAAACGAATGATGATCTAAAAATGGCTCTTCAAGAGGTGGAAGAGTTAAAGAGCAAGTTGGAAGAAGAAAACGAATATCTTCAGAACGAAATCAATCTAAATAATAAATTTGAGGAACTAATTAGTACAAGTAAGGTCTTCAAAGAAAATGTTTTTACTAAAATTGATCAGGTGGCCAATACCAATGCGACAGTTTTAGTTTTAGGGGAGTCAGGCACAGGAAAAGAACTTATTGCAAGAGCAATTCACAATCATAGCGATAGAAAGAATAAGCCTTTGATTAAAGTGAACTGTACAGCCCTACCTGCCAACTTAATTGAGAGTGAATTATTCGGACACGAAAAAGGGGCTTTTACAGGAGCAATTTCTAGAAAAGCCGGTAGGTTCGAAATGGCAGATGGAGGTACACTTTTCTTGGATGAATTTGGTGAGATATCATTAGATCTTCAGGTTAAATTATTGAGGGTTTTACAGGAAGGTGAAATCGAAAGAATTGGTGGAACAGAAACGATAAAGATTGATGTTAGAATTATTGCAGCAACCAACGTCAATTTGGAGAAAGCGGTAAAAGATAAAAAGTTTAGAGAAGATCTTTATTATAGGGTAAATGTCTTTCCAATTCATGTCCCTCCATTAAATGCAAGGAAAGATGATATTCCTTTGTTAGTCAATCATTTTTTGAAAAGATTTAATAATCAGTTTAGCAAAAACATAGATAACATTTCTGTTGGTGCTATGAAAAAATTGACAACCTACAATTGGCCTGGAAATGTGAGAGAACTACAAAATGTTATTGAAAGAGCCGTAATTATATCTAATGGTAAAAGATTGGATATTAAAGGGCTTAAAGACAGTAAGACAATAGAAGATGATGGTATTTTAACTTTATCTGAAAACGAAAAGAAACATATTCTAAAGGTATTGAAAATGACCAATTGGCGTATTAGTGGTGATAAAGGTGCTGCGAGAATATTGGATATTAATCGTACGACTTTAGAAGCAAGAATGAAGAAATTAGGTATTAAAAGACCATAAGGTTGAGGGTTCCATTGTGGACCCTTTTTTATTACTTTTCACACACCCACACATTCCTCGTAAACTTCACTTTACCTACTTTATCCACCGTACTAAAATCGACCAACTTTAAACCGTATTTATCAATTACTTCTTTGATGTCGGCAATAGAAACGATGACTAAACGTTTGGCAATTTTTGAAGCAGATGCGATGATATTCTCCATGATTTCATCCGTAGAAGCCGAATATAAATTATAAGGAAGATCAATTATAGCGGCATCATATTGTTGGTCTAAATCTTTGATATCAGAATGATACACCTCTGCTTTATAACCATAGTGGTCTAAATTTTTTAGAGTATGATGATAGGATTTTATATTGATATCACATCCTTCAATAGTATATCCACCATAACAACCTTCCAACATCACGGTGCCAACACCACAACAGGTATCGATTAGTCTTTTTGATTTATCACCAAAAGAAGCAATGTTCACCAACGTTTTAGCGGTGTTCATACTTAAGGAATTACTGAAGGAACAAGGCTTATTATTGTGTTGTTGCCACTCAGCGTCATCACGTACAGATTTTCCGAAATAATAGACGCCACTCTGATAAAACAAAGCATAAGTGATTGTTGGGTGATAATAATCTGGCTCACCAGAAATGATGTAACCAATATCTCTCAGCTTATCCAAACGAGGACGATATTCAATATCATCTCCTTTTAATTTGATGTATTCCAATTTAAATCCTTCTACATGGATTTTTTTTGACTTAATTAATAAAAGGAGCTCATCATAATCGGAAGAGGCAATTAGTATTTCCACTCGCTTTTTGATAAAAGCACTATGATCAGGTTCAAATTCTATATCCGAGAAAAAGTGGTTTCCCTCCAACTCTTGATTGAAAAGAAGTTTCGTTTCTAAACGACATAATTGTGTCTCATTAGAATTGTACTTAATAAGATATAAAAACTGCTCTGATTGCATAAGGTTCTACTATAAATAAAAAGGCACTGTTTGCTACAAATACAAACAGCGCCCAAAGTTACTATTTATGTTTTAAATAGCAGGAATTTATCAGTTTTTAGAATTTTGTCTTTCCTCATTCCATCGTTTATAATCTTCCATAGCACCATCGATAGAGAAAGAATCGATCTTCTCAATTTGAGGATACTTGTATAAAGATTGTATAAACTCTCCAGCCACCGCACCTGCTTTATAGATATAAGGAGCACGTTTCGCTAACCAAGCCCAATAAGAGTTGGAATCGGTATCCGCTCTTTCGTATGGATCTCTTCTGATGTTAAAGATCTTTGGAAGTCGTAAAGACACAAAAGGTTCTGCCCAAACTTGCATGGTGTGAGCACGCTGTTCCATAAAGACCACTTTCCAATCGTCCATTCGAACACAAGTGATGTCGCCATCATCGGAAGTATAGATAAAATTCCTTCTCGGACTTTCTTTTACTTCACCCAAGAAGTACGGCATCATGTTATAGCCATCGATAGTGGTTTTTACACTACGACCAGCATAATCAATTCCTGCCTCTAACTTTCCTTTAATATCTTCTACACCCACTAATGCCATAATCGTAGGCAACCAATCCTGATGAGAAACAATACCGTTTAAGATTTGTCCTTCTTTTATCTTTCCTTTCCACATTACATGACAAGGCACTCTATACGCTCCTTCCCAGTTGGTATTTTTTTCAGATCTGTAAGGAGTTACTGCACCATCAGGCCATTCATTGTAGTGAGGACCATTATCAGTAGAATACATAATGATGGTATTCTCCATCAAACCAAGTTCTTCTAATTTCGCTAAGATCTTACCGATATTTCTATCGTGATCGACCATTACATCCGCATAGAAAGAATCGCCTCCCTGTCCTGAAAGACCTTTAATATCGTCGGCTCTATATGTAGGGAAGTGCATTCCTACAGTGTTATACCACAAGAAGAAAGGCGCATCTTCTTTCGATTTTTCGCCCAACCAGTCGATGGCACGCTGTGTAATTTCTCTATCGACTGTTTCCATTCTTTTCTTTGTCAAGGGTCCTGTATCTTCCACACGACCATCGGCATAAGAGTGGATAACACCTCTTGGTCCAAAACGTTCTTTGAAACCAGGGTCTTGAGGATAATCAGGATGTTCCGGTTCTTCTTCTGCATTTAAGTGGTAGAGGTTACCAAAGAATTCATCAAATCCATGTTCTGTAGGTAACATTTCATCTCTATCGCCAAAGTGATTTTTACCAAATTGAGCGGTATTATATCCTTCTTTCTTTAAAAGCCATGCAATAGAAGGGTGAGCAGGTCTAAAACCCGCATTTGCACCTGGTAAACCTACTTTAGATAATCCCGATCGGATAGGCGACTGACCTGTTAAGAAAGAGGAACGACCCGCTGTACACGATTGCTCACCGTAATAATCGGTGAACGCAATGCCCTCGTCGGCAATTCGGTCGATATTAGGAGTTTGATAGCCCATTTGTCCTCTGTTCCAAAACGAGAGGTTGAATTGTCCAATATCATCTCCCCAAAGAATAACGATATTAGGTTTTTTAGATTTTTTGATGGGTTTGTCGTCTGCTAGTAAAGAGACACTAAATAACAGCGACAGAAAGATTAAGAAAGCTTTCTTCATAATAGGAGCTTATATTTTATGAAATAGTTAATTGATTTTGTAGCAATTAAATTACAATAATATTTCGGATAAATCGATATTTATCTTCGTATTATCAATTAGATTTTAAGTTTCTAGTAAAATCAATTCATTAATAGATCTAAATACGTTAAAAATATATTTGTATGTACAACTAATTATTTTACCTTTGTATCAAATATTAAGGTTATGGAAGAAAAAAATAATTATCAGGAATGCTGTATGTACTTTACAGCCAACTCGTTGACGAGATACATCAATACGATGGCAGATAATGCTTTCCGTCCAACAGGTTTAGCTCCATCATACGGACACTTGATGATGATTTTAATTGAAGAGCCGGGTTTAACACAAAATGAGTTAAGTGCAAGAATGAATGTGAAAGCATCGACCATGACTCGTTTTTTAGAAAAACTGATCGCTCAAAATTATGCTGAGAGAGTGCAGGAGGGGAGAAGCATGCATGTATATCCAACCGATTCAGGAAAAGCATTACATGATCCTATCCTTAAAGCGTTGTCTGATTTACATAAAAACTACTGTGATGTTCTAGGTAAGGAAGTCGCTGAGAAAATGATAGCAGATATGGCCATCGCCAACAGAAAATTAGGAGAATAAAGTAGTGGAAAGGGATATCAAAATCCCTTTTATAAAAATATTTAACTTGTATGTACAACTAAAAGTAAAAAGAAACATGAAAACATTAGTCATTTTAGCCCACCCAGAAGTAGAAAAATCAATAGCAAACAATAAGATTTTAAACGATATAAAAGAAAATATTGATAACGTTGAGGTAAGCGATATCCATTCTTTATATCCAGATTATAAAATTGATGTTGAGGCAGAACAACAAAAGTTATTAGCAGCAGATAATGTTATTTTCCAATACCCATTCTATTGGTACAACATGCCGGGTATTTTAAAAGTATGGTTCGATCAGGTGTTCTCGTATAACTTTGCTTACGGATCAAAGGGAGATAAATTAAAAGGGAAGAATTTCTTGCTAAGCTTTACCGTTGGAGGGCCAGAAGAATCGTATTCAGCCACAGGTTACAATCATTTTAAAATTGAGGATTTCACAAAACCAATGGAGCAAACAGCGTATTTGGCTCAGATGAATTTCTTAAAACCGATTTATGGTCATGGTATGGTTTACATTCCAGGCGTATACAACTCTATTGAGGTTGTAGAGGAACGTGCAGCCCAACAGGCACAAAGAGTTATTGATACCATCAATGGTCTAAAAGAAAAAAATGCAGAGGGTATTATCAAAGGATTTGTAAAGGAGTGGTTCTCTAATTTTGATATCATGTCAGAAGATAAATTCTTCCATCCTTTTATAACAGATCAATCGGTATTTACTTTTCCAGAAGGGCGATTTGAAGGTCAAAAAGGATTTAGTGATTGGTATGCTGAAACAAGAAAAATCATCAAACCTAACAATACACACACCATTGAAAAAATAGAGGTCACCAAAGAGCAAGAACTATTTGATGTTCAGTTAAGCATCGATTTAGAAGCGGACACTACATCTGGAGAACAATTGAAAATGAAAGTGGAAGAAAGCTGGAAATTGGTCATCTCAGAGAATGGAAAAGTAGAGATTAGAGAGTATATTGTAAGACCTTTGTAATCATAATTAGATACAAAAACGGAGGCTATTTCATTTGCATTTATGAAATAGCCTCCGTTTTTTATCAAGTAAAAAGTCCTTATTTCTTTATTACTTTCACCTGTCCGGCAGAGCGATCAGAATTAAACTTAAAGATATACACCCCATTCCTCAGATCACTAAGATCAATTTGATGTTTCCCCTCAGTTAATTTCATCTCTTTATACTTTTCTCCCGTCAAAGAATAAATTGATAATAGAGATTGATCTATACTTTCAATATATACATATTGATTTGTTGGGTTGGGATAGCACTTTCGAATAATTTTATCAATCTGGTCCAAAGAAGTTGGTATTTCAACCTCTACTTCCACAGGATGTATAGTAATGATTACATGATCCGTCACGATCTGATCCTCATAGAAAACCTGCAAACCAATGCTATAATTCGTTGTGGTAGGTACCTGAGGAGCAACAAAAGTAGGTTGCATATGACTAGGATCTGATAATATGATATCAACTGGAGCATTCCATTTTAAATACCCTTCTTTATGTAATTCTGATAATGAAGCATCCAACATCACGGTATCTCCGGCATTCACAATTTGTCTGCTTCCCGCATGTGCAATGGCTAACAATGGAGGTTTAGGTTGCACAGTTACTTCCACCGTATCATTTGATGTCACTCCTTTGTAATTACTTGTAAGAGTGATGATAAAAGTGGTATCACTTTCCACTTCAGGAGCAACAAACGTAGGTTGAACCGCAGTGTAATCATCCAATTGAATTTCCAAAGGAGTAAACCAAGTAAAGGTTGAATTTAATGGTAATGACTTCGATGCATCTAAAGTCACCACACTATCTGATTCCACAGTTTGATCTTCTCCTGCAGAAGCTATCACATCAGGAATAATAATTACATCCACTTGATCAGAAACACTTGTCAACATATCTGTAGCAGTTAAAGTAAACGTATATTCAGTTTCCAAAGGAGTATCTTCCGGAACAGTAAAACTTGTCGATAACTGGTTCGTATTTGATAATTGAATGCCATCAGGTGCCGTCCAAGTAAATTCAAAAGGAGCATCCGTATTCATATTACCAGATAATCTCACCACATTTCCTGCCTGCGTGGCGACATCATTCCCTGCATTTACTTTAGGTGTAATATCATATTGTTTTAAAGAAAAATCGTCTAAGTAAATATCAAATTCTCCATTTCCAGATGCAGAGTTGATGTGAAGCTGACTTAATACTGCATCACCATCATTTCCATTTTCAATATATTGATGATCTATCGTAAAGACTTTTTCAAAATAGATCCACTGATCAGCTTGTCCTTGTACATCTCCGTCAACTTCACCAGGCTTCTTTATTTCAACCCTATTATCCGATGCTGTTACAGAATTTCCTGCAGGAATGAGATGTATATTAAGAGAAGAGGACATATTGCTCGCTTTCAATCGACCGCTTAAAATATATTGATCTCCAATAGTAATAGGAAAGAAACTATTTTGTTGAGTAATAACAGCTGCTATCCCGGTAGAAGTTTGTATTCGTAAACTATTTTTGCCAGTAGAATTCGAATCTACCTCTTTGCTTTTTTCATAGTCGTCTACACCAAACCAACCGACACTCAAAGGGAGCTCAAAATCACCATTGACAAGCATTTCATTACCATGATATGTTTGGGAATAACTGTTTGAAGTAAATATAAATTGAAGGAAAATAAGACATAACAATATGCCATATTTATTAGTCAGTTGATACATGATAGATTGTTGTTTGCTTTACCTATTTGAGGGTAAATAGTTAAAAGTGTAGATTTAGTTTTGCTACCTAACAATGTTAATCAAAAATACCATAAGATTCAAGGGAGAACCTTTGATAAACAATCTTTTAAGTTATTTTGAGAGCATGATTAATTTGTATTGCAATAAACTATAGATAATTTTCAGTTTTGGTAAATAACTTTTAAATTGATTGTGTAAAGCCAAACTTCTACATCTTTCTACAATCTAATGAGACAAATTCTAATAATTTCCTATTTACTATTACTCCCGATATGTGTTTTTAGTCAAACTGACAAAACAAATACAAAGGAGGGATATGAAAACAATGACCCTATGGGTGGTCCTAAATCTGTTGGGCGACAGTTAGAAGAAAACAATAATAAATATACTTTTGAATACCGTTACCCTATCCGAGTGATGAAGGATTGGTATGCTTGGAAAGACAAAATCAATAAAGACCATGGTATAAAATTCGGGATCAATTATACCGGAGTATATTTGAGGTCTTCAGAAACAATAACGTCTGATAACAATCCAAATGCAGCAGGTGGAATATTGGATTTACAATTGGGATGGACCTTAGCGAATCGTAAGAAAGGAAAAAATACAGGTACGTTATATATTAAGATGAACTCCCGTCATAACTATAATGGGAAAGATGCTACATCACCTATGTTTCATGGTATTGGCGAATCGGGTTATTATGGTTTGCCTGCTGCAGGGTACAGAAGGTATTCCTTCAGAATTTTAGAATTTAATTGGCAACAGAACTTCTTCGATAATCGTTTGGCTTTTGTGGTAGGTAAAGTAGACATTACCAACTATTTTAATTTTCATGGATTGATTATTCCTTGGCAACACTTTATGGGTTTTGGATCTTCCGTTTCCGGAACCATGAATTGGGGTAATCAGGGTTTAGGAGGAGTTGTTTCTATTCGACCTACAGAGCAATTATATGTGATGTTTGGAATGGTCGATGTTTACGGGGATCAATTTGAAGACGGTGACTTTTTTGATGTGGGTAGATACTTTGATCAAGGAAAGTACAATTACCTTTTAGAAGTGGGCTATGTACCAACTTTCGCAGAACGTTACTTTAAGAAAATCTCTCTTACCGCATGGAATTCTGCTAGTTATACTAATTTGAGTGACAATTTTATTGGTCAGGGACAAGGAATGGCCTTCTCATCTCATTGGTTCTTCAACGAACGTTTTGCTCCTTATTTCCGATTTGGTTTCTCTAATGGAGTTGGAGAAAATACCTTCTACAAAAAAGATGTTCAAATTGGACATGGACTTCGTTTTAGAAACTATGATATGTTAGGGATATCAATTAGTTGGAACGAACCGAATATTCCCGATGTAAAAGACCAATACACCGCAGAAATATTTTATCGATTTAATTTATCGGCGCACTTCGAGATTACTCCAAGTGCTCAATACATCAGAAATCCTACTTTTAATCCATCTGAAGATAACCTTTTCTATTTTGGATTTAGAGGTAGGATGACCTTATAACATTATAAACTGAACTGTTATGAAAAAATACACTCTCTTACCACTATTATGTGGACTATTTGTTTTATTTACTTCATCTTCCCCTTTGAGTGATCGAGCAAAAACTTGGAAAGCATCTGATAAGGCTAAAAAGTTTGTGAAAGAAACCATTTCACTTGATTTTTATGCATCACCTTATGGTGTGGGTTGGAACAAACCAGAACATCTGCATGACTACATTGATAGAGCAATGGAAACAGGGATTACAGGTGCTTCAGCTACTTTGGCAGCCACTTATTTTACCTGGGAAGATTGGATCAAAGAGTACAATGTTTGGAGATCAACCATGTTGCAGACACCAGATAAGTTTGTATTTGTGCATCATGTAGAGGATATTCATAGAGCACATAAAGAAGGAAAATATGCCATGATCTTTAATTCTCAAACAACTTCTATTTTAAATGGCGATCTTACTAAAATTGCTGCTTTAAGAGGAATGGGTGTTTCGAGTATGCAATTGGTATATAATGGTGCTTATCGTACAGGCGATGGTGTAATGCGTTATTATAAAGGAAAAGATGGAGGCTTAACCGATTGGGGAAAGAAAGTATTGGACGAGATGGTTAAGCAAGGTATTATTGTCGATTTAAGTCATACGGGACGTAATACGGCAGTAGATATTTCGAATTACATGTTAGAGAAGTATCCTGGTGTTCCTTTTGTATATACTCATTCTCTACCAGAAGGTTTGTACAAAAACTTACCGGATGCCACGGAAAGAGGTTGCTGCAGAAACATTACAGACGAACAAGCAAAATTAGCTGCTAAGTCTGGAGGTGTTGTTAGCCCAACATTTACAGAATGGATGATGGATGGTGTTTGGCCTGACGATATTTCTCCAGTACACTGTGCCGATATGATCGATTATTATGTGAAATTAATAGGAGAAGATCATGTAGGAATTGCAACTGATGATATGTTTACTTTAGATATTCTAATGGGTTTTGTAAAACAAAACGCAGCCTCTTATGATGACGATGGATATATGGTCAATGCATTTAACAAAGGAGCTGATGGCTGTGGAGAATTGGCTAAAATTTTACCAGCAGTAACGGACGAGTTATGGAAAAGAGGTTATACGGATGAGCAGATCAAAAAAATCTACGGAGGTAATGTGATGCGTGTCTATAAAAAAGTCTGGAAATAATTGATATACAAAGAGGATGTCTCATTTATCCACTTTTCCTCGTATTATGATACGAGGTTTTATTGAATTTTGAGACAGCCTCTTTAAATATTAAATAGTGTCGTTATCTAGACTCAGCATTTGATAGATCCTCCGCCTCTTCCTTAGAAACGATTTCTTCATTATACAAAACAAATCGATCAATCGCATGCCCTGTCGATCTTCTAGAGATCTGTACAGTATACGTTCCCGCTTCGTTAAAAGTAGCATAAATATTTAACCCTTCATGATCACTTGTTCTGGTGGCCCAACTCCAATCTAAGGTTCCTGAACAAAAGACCTTCATCCAGCCATCTTTGGAACTTCCGTTTACGATCTTATCTGACTGTACCATCGTCCCTCCCTTAGGATATTTTACTGTGGCATTTTTCTTCCCAAAAAAATCATGTGCACCAAGAATTCTTAACCAACTGTCGTTGGCTTCTGTGGTATTATCACCTTCATTTACTTTGTTGTGCCAAATGAAACGGTAGGTGCCTGGAGTGTTTATCTGAACACTATATTCCAGAATAGATTCACCCGGATTATTCATCTGAGCATCACCAGAATTTTGGTAATATGAAGTGCCGGTAAATCCAGCCGTTGCCGTGTTTTCTGTCCACCCTTCTTCTGCAGGAGTTGTTTCTACTTCAACTACAATCATCCCTTCTTGTTCTTGAAATACTGCATCAGAGTCTTTAAGATTGGCTAATTCGTCTTCGCTACAGCTTGTAAATAGAGTACATAGGATCGCACTTCCCATAAGTACTTTTCTTAAATGTTGAAAATTTTTCATAGTAGTTTTATCAAGTATTTATGGATATAGAGTCTAAAATAATGCCATTTAAAATTCACCCCCCTTCAACGATAATTTTTTTACTTTATCCTCAATAATCAATAATTACCTTAGCTTCGAAATGAATTTAATCTTATAAACATGCAAACAAACCAATTTTTATTGACCTTCTTCGGTCTTTGTTTTTTAGGAGTGATATCAGTAAATGCTCAAAATTTAACGATACCACCAAAAAATTATGTGGATACAGTAGCGATAGAAAATGCTGTTGAAAGAGTAAACAATAAATTCCCACTTTCAGATCAGAACAACGATGGGCAATGGAAATTGTTGAAGAAATTCTCTGATGAGTTCGATGGAAAAGCAGTCAATGAAAAAAGATGGTATCCAAACAATCCGAAGTGGAAGGGACGTCAGCCAACGTATTTCCATGGAAGTAATGTGGCCATAGAAAATGGTGAAGCAGTGTTTAGAATCAATAAGCATGGAGAGGAAGAATTACCAGAAGGATATACACATACCTCTGGCTTTATTAAAAGTAAGAACAAGTTTTTATATGGTTATTTTGAAGCAGAAATGCAATTAATGGATGCTCCTTGGGTATCGGGTTTTTGGATGACAAACGTAAGCCAAGATTGGTGGACTGAGATCGATATTTGTGAAAATGACCCTGGAGTTGAATACAATAGACACGATTTAAATTCAAATATTCACGTATTTAGAGCACCTGAAGATCAAGGAAACGTAACAGAACATTTCTCAAGAACGAAGAAATATTACATACCTGTGGAATTGCAGAAAGATTATCATGTTTGGGGTTTGGAGTGGACAAAAGAATACATCCGTTTTTATATTGATGGAGTATTATTTAGAGAAGCAGAGAACACACATTGGCATCAACCACTTGAAGTAAACTTCAATAACGAATCAAACAAATGGTTTGGAGCATTGCCAGACGATAATCGTTTGAATGAAGAGTTCCGTGTGAAGTATTTTAGAGTATGGGAAAGCAAACAACAATAGCAATGAGAACCAATTTATTAATCATTTTATTACTAACAACAGGCATTTTATCGAATGCACAAACTATTTCTGGAGAACAAAAAGTAGGTCATAAAGTAAGTATTACTTTCGATGGGCCTAAAACATCAGAATTAGATCCTGTTAATCCGTTTTTGGATTACCGATTGGACGTCACCTTTACAAATGGAGATGTTCAGTTTGTAATTCCTGGGTTTTATGCTGCCGATGGAAATGCTGGAGAAACAAGTGCAGATGCAGGGAACAAATGGAAAGTGAGATTTACTCCCAACAAGATAGGAGAGTGGTCTTACACCGCCTCTTTCGTGAAAGGAAAAAATATAGCAGTGGCTGATGATATATCTAAAGCTGAAAAAGTATCTTTTGATGGAACAAAAGGATCTTTTAATGTAGATCAGACGGATAAATCGGGTAGAGATTTAAGAGCCAAAGGTCGTTTACTACCTACAGATACACATTACCTTCAATTTGAAGGCAACAAGGAATATTTTATCAAAGGTGGTGTAAATTCTCCAGAAGATCTTTTAGGGTATCATGAATTTGATCAAACATCAAAGAAACACAAATTCGAAAACCATATTCAAGATTGGAAGGAAGGAGATGTGACTTGGAAAGATGGAAAAGGAAAAGCACTAATTGGAGCAATGAATTACATGGCTTCAACAGGAATAAATACAGTTTACTTCCTTACAATGAATGTACAAGGTGATGGTAATAATGTTTGGCCTTGGACGGAAAGTTTTGAACGTTATCGTTTTAACGTGAGTAAGCTAGACCAGTGGGAAAAAGTATTTACTCATATGGATCAAGTGGGTTTGGTAAAACATGTAATTACTCAAGAAACTGAAAACGAAAATCTATTGGATATCGGTTACACAGGTATTCAAAGAAAATTGTATTACAGAGAATTAGTAGCTCGTTTTGCACATCATCCAGGTATAATTTGGAACATGGGTGAAGAGAACGGTATCACGAATTGGTCGCCTGTAGGTCAGACGGCAAAAATGCGAAATACTATGATCACGTATATGAAGAACTTAGATCCTTATGGAAACCCGGTGGTGATTCATACATTACCGTCTCTTAAAGATCACGAAAATACAGTAACTCCTCTATTAGGAAATAAATCCTTGGATGGTATTTCTTTCCAAGTGCATCATTTAGAGGATACTTATAAAGTAACTAAGAAGTGGAGAAAAGCATCTGCTAAAGAAGGTAAAAAGTGGGTGATTTGGTTAGACGAGATTGGACCTGCGAGTCATGGTGTATTGCCTGACGATTACCCTGCACAACAAGATACTGTTAGAAAGGATGTGATTTGGGCCAATTTGATGGCAGGTGGTGCTGGTATTGAGCATTACTTCGGATACAAATTCCCTCATAACGATTTAAACTGTGAGGATTGGAGATCGAGAGATCGTATTTGGCACATGACCTATGTAGCGACTTCTTTTTTCCAAGAGTACTTACCATTTACAGAGATGAAAGCCAAAAACAATTTGGTGGATAGTAAAGATAGTTATGTATTTGCTAAAGAAGGTGATACGTATTGTGTCTATTTGAAAGAGGGCGGAAATCCTGTACTTGATTTATCGGATCAAGAAGGGAAATATTCTGTAAGATGGTACAATCCAAGAACAGGTGGCGATTTGATAAAAGCGAAGGTGAAAGTGATTACTGGAGGGCAAAAAGTGGCCTTGGGTAGCTCTCCAACTTTCGATGACGATTGGGTGGCTTTGGTTCGAAAACTTTAATCTATCACATAAAAGATTCTAATCTTGATGAGTTTTTGTTCGGACGTTGCAGGGCAACGTCCTTCTAAAAATACTTTTTTGACTGAAATGAATATTAATTATGAACATTAATCTACGAAAATTAACATTGCTTATTGGGTTATGTTGGGGCGCATTAGCCCAAGCACAAAACCCATTTATTACACATCGTTTTTCTGCAGATCCAACTGCAAGAGTCATTAACGATACGTTATTTGTGTTTCCATCATCCGATACCACTTGTTCACAGATCAAAGGGAATAACGGTTTCTGTATGCCTGATTATCATGTGTACTCTACGGTGGATTTAACGAATTGGACTGACCATGGCGAAATTCTATCACATAACACTGTGCCTTGGGTAGAGGAAGACAGTTACGGAATGTGGGCTCCTGATTGTATTGAAAAAGATGGGAAATATTATTTCTACTTCCCTGCAATGCCAAAGGACAAAAGTAAATTTAGAAGAATTGGTGTAGCGGTAGCAGATACGCCAACAGGTCCTTACACTCCAGAAACCCATTACATTGAAGGTATCGAAGGTATCGATCCCAATGCATTTATCGATGATGATGGCAGAATTTATCTTTACTATGGTGGCGGTGAAAAGCTATTTTGGGTGGAGTTAAACCAAGATATGAAAACCATTAAAACGAAACCTCAAGTAGTACAAGGTTTACCTCCAAAATATAAAGAAGGTCCATTTATGTTTAAGCGTAAAGGAAAGTATTATTTCACTTTCCCACATGCACCGGGTGGATCAGAAGAAATTGCCTATGCTGTAGGCGATAGTCCAAAAGGACCTTTTACTTATAAAGGAAAAGTATTAGAACGTTGGAAAGATGGATGTTGGACCAACCATCACTCATTTGTAGAATATAAAGGTGAGTGGTTCTTGTTCTATCATCACATGGATTTATCGGGTAACAAACATAGAAGATCAATTTGTGCCGATAGAGTTTATTTTGATGAAGAAGGAAACATTCCTGAGATTAAAGCGACATACAGAGGTATCAGTAAGATGTTTGCCAAAGACGCCATTCAAGTGGATAAGTATAGTGTAATGGAAAACGCTAAAGTGGAGAAAACTGGAGCAGAACAACCTAATTGGGTCGTGAAAAGAATTTCTGAGCACACTAAGTTAGCCATTAAAGACATCGATTTTGAAAAAGAGAAGTTTACTCAAGTAGCATTGTTCGCAAGTGCTATTAATGAAGCAGAGGTAGATCTATTTGTAGGCAATAAAAAAATGGCCACATTCAAGCTTCCTAAAATGAAAGAAGGTGAGTGGAGATTGGTAAAAACGGATGTACTTTTCAAAACCAAAGGTATGCAGGATTTGAACTTCATCTTTAGAGGAAATACAGAAGGCTTGGCTTTGGATTGGGTACAGTTCATGAAGAAGGATGAAGTATTGGTAGGTAAAACTCCGGATATAAAGTTATTCAACGAGATGCATCAAAGATTGAATATCGAAGCATATAAACTTTATACTTTGAAAGAGTTTAAGGCAGAAACTCCTCAGTTATCGAAACATGCTTTAGTGAAAGGCAAATGCTATATCAATGGTGAATTATCAGAAGATATTACATCTGTTCAAGAAGGTGATGTAATTGCTTTCACTTCTGATAAAGCAAAGAAAATGTACAATGCGTTTGGCGGATTTAAAGCCTCAAATTTCTCAGACCAAGAAGGTGTAAACCTAGAGCCTTGTCGTCTTGGTGGTCAGAATATCGGCTACATAGAAAATGGCGATTACGTGATGTACAACAACTTGATATTTGACCGTCAACCAAAACAAGTGACGATCAATATGGCATCGGTAAATGATGGTGGTTCTATCGAATTAAGAAAGAACAGTGTGAACGGAGAGATGCTAGCAAGATTCGATATCAAATCGACAGGTGGATGGCAGGAATGGTCATCTTTGACATCAGAAGTAGCTGCTTCCATTAACTCTACAGATAAGTTATTTGTGGTGTTTAAAGGCACTGATGGCTTCTTATGTAACCTAGCTGACATTAAGTTTAACTAATTCCTCCCAGTTCGATGAGAAATATTTATTCCTTTATTTCTCATCGAACTTTCCCTCCAAATTAGGTTTCAATCCAACAGAAATATATTCAATGAAAAAGAAATATTTAATCATGGGAGCATTGGCAGGGCTACTAGCTGCATGTTCACCTAAAGAAGCTGTACAACAGCAAAGTGAAATTAAATACGAGGCCGATTGGGAATCGCTATCTCAATATGAGGTGCCGGAGTGGTGGAAGAATACAAAATTCGGTATTTATTTCCACTGGGGCCCTTACTCGGTGCCTGCACACGAGACAGAATGGTATTCGCATTATATGTATAATGATGGACATCCGGTGCGTAAATACCACGAAGAAACGTATGGCCCATTAAGTGAATTTGGTTATAAAGATTTCATTCCTCAGTTTACAGGAGAACATTTTGATGCTGAAGAATGGGCGAAATTATTTAAAGAAGCGGGTGCTCAGTTTGCAGGTCCAGTAGCAGAACATGCCGATGGTTTTGCCATGTGGGATTCTGAATTAACAGATTGGGATGCTGTACAAATGGGTCCTAAAAAAGATATCGTTGGTGAAATGGCAAAGGCGGTAAAAGGTCAAGATATGAAGTTTATTGCCACTTACCACAGACATTGGATGTACGCTTGGTACACTACATGGGATAAAAATACAGATGCAGGTGATCCTCAATACGAGGGATTATATGGCCCTTGGACTCCGAAAGGAACATTTAATATGGCCGAAACCAAAAGTGATCCGCTTCCAGATGAGAAGTTCAACAAAGAGTGGTTAGCTCGTTTGGATGAGATTATGGATAAATACGAGCCGGATATTATTTGGTTCGATAACCGTATGGACATTATCGGTGAGGATTACAGAAAAGAATTCCTAGCTCATTACTACAATAAAGCTCAAGAGTGGGGAAAAGAAGTGGTTTGTACATACAAATTCCACGACCTTGAAGAAGGTACTGCGGTATTGGATTTAGAGCGTTCTAGAATGAAAGACAAACAACCTTTCGTTTGGTTAACTGACGATTCCATCGATTGGAAAGCTTGGTGTCATATCAACGATCCGAAATACAAATCGACCAATCGTTTGGTGGACTTTTTAGTTGATGTAGTATCAAAAAATGGGGCGGTATTATTGAACATCCCTCCAAAAGCCAATGGTGAAATTCCTCAGGAAGTAGTCATTCGTTTAAAAGAAATGGGGCAATGGTTTGCCATCAACGGAGAAGCAATTTATGATACTCGTCCGTTTAAAATCTACGGTGAAGGTCCTCAAGAAATTAAGGAAGGTCACTTAAGCGAACACAAAAACAAAGAGGCTGTTGCAGAAGATATTCGTTTCACTACAAAAGGAAACAACTTGTATGCAATTGCATTGGATTGGCCAAAAGAAGATCACTTATTAGTGAAAAGCTTGGGTAAATCTCAAAATATCCTAGACAAAGAAATCAAATCAATTCAGCTATTGGGCAGCGATGCCAAACTTAATTACTCTCTTGAAGAAGAAGGTCTGAAAATTCAATTACCAGAGAAAGTTGGAGCACATGCTTTCGCTTTCAAAATTGAACTATCAGGACAAGTGATGTAAAAAAAAGGGAGGTAAAAACATTGGTTTTTGCAGAGAAGCTCTTGGGGTGACCTGAGGGCTTTTTTATGGGAAATTAAAAATGAAAAGTTAAAAATGAAAAACGTGAAATGTTGAGGGTCGACGTGTAGGTTGTTTGTGTAATACACCTCCTGGCGCAAATGTTAAGCGATAGCGACATTTGTGCCTTGAAAACGTTAGAGGTCTCCCGACCTCGGATTGGTGAGTTTTAATTTTATTTTTTGTATGATGTAAAATATGTAATTTGATGTTTTGAACTTAAAGCGTTTCTTAAAAAAACTACATCATTTAGAAATGGGAATCTCAATAAAAGAAAGCAAACAATCTATTAAGATATCTATAGCATCCGAAAGAAATAACATTGGTTTTACTTTAGTATTTATAGCCTTATTTCTAATGATGTGGAGCGGTGCTATAGTTGGTCTTCAAGGTTTTGTTGTAATTAGACTAATAATGTTATCTATCATTTCATTATTCATTATCCACGAAATATGGCTATTAAATGGTGATGAAGAAATTAAAATCACAAAAAATATATTAGAATACAAAAGAACACTCTTCGGTTTACCTATAGCAAATGTAGTTTTAGATATAGACGAAATTCAATGCAAAGTAATTGTTCATCCTCAGATTAGACCTTTTTTCAGTAATCGAATTAGAAGTGCTTTTAGATCTATTTCTATACCTTCAAGAAAAGGTGTAGATTCTTATTACAGAACAATTTATGGTTTTTATGACAATGGAGTTAGTCTTCGATCAAAAACAAAAACGATACATATTGGGAGGAATATTCTTGAGAAAGATTGTGAGAAGATTTTGTCTCTTATTCAATTAAAAATGAAAAGTTAAAAATGAAAAACGTGAGATGTTGAGGGTAGATGTGGGTGGTTCGTCCCTCTGGCTCAAATGTTAAGCGACAGCGTCATTTGTGCCTTGAAAACGTTAGAGGTCTCCCGACCTCGGAAAGGAGAGTTTTAATTTTCTTTTTTGTATGATGGAAAATACTTAGTCTTAATTCACAACCAATCAATTCACACAAAACCATCCCTTACTTTTTACCTCTTACCTCTTACTTCAAACAACATATCCCCAGTAATAAATTATTTGGCTATTGATACTCAACCACCAAAAAATAAAGTACCCCCCTTAGTTTCTTACTTCCTTAGTTCTTAGTTATGACTTCCGTCAATTCAGCAACTCCTACCTCCTAATTCCTAACTCCTAATTTCTATATCCTCTCTTTCCCCAGGCTTCGATCATACATCACAATACTTCCTGCAACAGCCACATTCAAGCTTTTGGGAGAATTGAATTTTACCAATAAATGACTTTTTTCCATGGCTTGTTTAGAAAGTCCATGATCTTCTGCTCCGAGTAAGTAGACGCATCTTCTTGGGTGTTTAAATGTTTCGAGGTCTTCTGACTTGTCAGAAAGCTCTACACCGACAATCCTTGTTCCGACAGGGATATTATTCACGAAGTCATCGAAGGTGTCGTAGTGGTAGTAGGGGATGGATTTAACGGCATTGTGGGTATCACTTGCTTGTTTCGCATAGCGGTTACCTATGGTAAAAATAAAGCTTGCACCAAAGTTTTGAGCCGATCTCCACAACACTCCTAAATTTTCTGGAGTTTTCCCGTTTTGTATACCAATACCAAAGTATTCGTTCTCGAAGTTTGAATTCATGGTCGCAAGATAATCATAAGTATTTTGTGTGATGTAGTTTTGGTAGTAAACAATAGTGATTTTACATCGTAAGATAAAATGTGTACATTTAATTAAACACTTTGATTATGTCAAAAACAATTACCATAAGCATTTCAGATGAATATTTGGACCAAATAAAATCTACGGGTGTTGATCCAAGCAAATTTGTAAGAGAGTTGACAATTAACAAGTTAAATGAACTAAGGGAAGTCAAGATAGAATATGTAATAGCCAAAGAAGCAGCAGCGATTAAAGCTTTTGATCAAAAGTTTTCTAAAGATTTTGATAAAGTTTCCAATATTATTGAAAAAGAATCCTGAGAGGTTTAGGAAACCTTACTTATAATTCAAGTGCTATGATTACTCGAATCACAACATTATCAAAAGACCGTTTAGATTAGGCTTTAGCGGATAAAAAAACACATAGAGCAATACCAAAACATGTCATGATGGAAATCGATAAAAAAGTAGCCTATTTTTTAGGTTTTCCTCTCCAAAACTAAATTGCTACCTGCTACCTACTCCCTAACCTCTCCATCGTATTCACTCTCCCACCTCCTCTCACAGGACTCCCTCCAAAAACATACACCTCTTCATTGTAAAGAATTGCATTTGTTCCATGTCTTCCTTCTAACATATTTGGTAACTGAGACCATTGCTCTGTAGTAATATCAAATACTTGGGTTTTATTGGATGCTTTTGGTAGGGCATTTTCTCCACCCATGTATATCAAGTAGTGGTTTAGTTTAACGATACCTCCTGCAGCACTTGGGTAAGGAAGTTTGTCTTCCAAAGTGATCCATTTTTGTGTTTTGAAATCATAAACATCAACAAAAGGATTGGTGTATTTAAAGAAGGCCGTGAAGTTGTTTTTATGGTGCACACTACTGTTTCTTCCACCTATTAAATAGAGTTTGTCGTTGGCCACTATAGCATTAAAGTGATCTCTTAAATGAGGAGCGGAAGTTAATTGAGTCCATGTTTTTGACTTTAGATCGTAGACATCGAATCGGTTGGAACAGCCGGAAGTGTGACCGTTAGTGATACCGCAAGCTAAATAAATCTTTTCTTGATATAGCACGGCACCTCCTCCACCTCTTCTGACTTCTTTAGGAATGATACCTTCTTTCTTCCATTCGTTTTTTTCTGGTTGATAGGTCCAAATATGCTCTAATGGTGTTTCAGTTGGGTAGTTACCTTTCATGGCACCCACAAAATAAATTTTATCTTGATAAGATACACCTTGAAAATGATGCATAAAGAAAGGAGCTTCGCCTAACTTTTTCCAAGTATTGTTGGATGGATCGAAGACCTCCACAGCTTTTGATTCTCGACCACCGATCAAATAGAATTTGTCATTATGGAGTGTAAAGGTGGTCTCATGTCTACCACCAACTACTTGATGTTGATCGACAGATGACCATTGTAACTTGTCAAGTTCTTGTGCCTTTAATGAGATAGCAATTAAACCAATAATTAAAGGGAGAATAAAAATAAGTTTGTTCATGATCTAAAATTAAAAAATACCGAAGTAGAATCCTCCACTCCGGTATATAATATTGATTTGAAATATAAGTGTGTTTGAAGTTAGTTTTTGCGATTACTGTCTTAATATTTTTAAGCTAGTAGTAGCTGAGCTATTCTTCAATTGTATGATATACATACCTGTATGGTAAGGAGTAAGATCTACTTTTTGCACTCCTGAACCCAATACATTTGATTTTAATACTTGTCCCATTGAAGAAAGAATATTTACCTCAGTTCTTTCATTCAATTCTAATGTAACCACTCCACTAGTAGGGTTAGGGAAGTAGCGTAAGACCACTTTCTTTTGATCTTGAATTGATGTCGGATCTTCTATATCCGATTCAATTGGAAGAACAGTCACCACCACATTATCTACTACTACAACATCTTGTGCTGTAACCTTCAAACCGAAAGTATATTTTGTCATCACTTCCACCTCTGGAGCAGTGAAACTTGGATTTAAACTTGATGGATCATCTAAAGTGATTCCAGCAGGAACAATCCACTCGAAAGTACCACCTTGAATTTGTGAGTTGGACGCATCCAAAGAAACCGCATCACCTGCATCTACTGTTTGATCTTGACCCGCATTTGCAATTGGTTGAACAAACTCACCATCAGGTTGAACGGTAATGGTTACTTGATCTGAAGAAGTGACGTTGTTGTATTCAATATTTAATGTGAAAGTGAAGTCTGTATTGATTTGAACAGAAGGAGCGGTAAACGTTGGTTGCTTCGCGTTTACATCAGATAGTTGAATGTTTCCAGGACCTGACCAAGTGAAAGTGGCTGATGACGGTACAGATTGTGAACCATCTAAAGTCACTTCATCGCCGGCAGTGACTGTTTGATTCACACCCGCATTGGCTGTTACTTCTGGAGTGACTGTTACTTTTACCTCATCTGATACTGATAAACTACCTTTTGTGGCTGTAAATGTGAAAGTATATTCTTTTGTTTCTTCAATGACATCGGGCACCTGGAAAGATGTACCTAATTGATCAGTAGATGATAAAGTGATACCATCAGGGGCTGTCCATTCAAAAGTGAAATCATCACCTGAGTTATGTGAAGCTAATAGACTTACAGTTTCACTTGCTTGAGCCGTTTGATCATCACCTGCTGATAATACAAAGTCGATATCGTATTCTACCAAACTTAGATCATCTAACAAGATGACTTCTGTGACCGGATCATCTGAACTTTGGATATGCAATTGAGATAAAATTGTCTCACCTAAATTTGCACTACCAAAACCTTCTGGAATGGTGATCACCTTCTCAAACTCCATCCACTCATTCATAATGGGTTGAATATCGCCCCAATCTATAGATGGTTTTGTCATCGAGAATTTTGCTTGATCGAACCAGTTCCCCTGACCTCCTGGCATTAAACGGAAGTTTAATACAGTAACATTCATCGACTCTACTTTAACACGACCAGAGAATTTGTATTTTTTGCCAATGACTAACGGGAAATAAGCATCTTCACTTGTAATGACACCATCAATTTTAGCCGATGTTTCCATCTTTAAACTTGTCGTACCACTTGCTTCTTGATCAACATCTGTAGAAGTAGCATAAGCGTCTAGACCTACCCAACCCGTAGATAAACCGTCTTCGAAACTTCCGTTTGTCAATAACTCTGTACCGTTTACAATTTCATTTTTTACAGTAATCGTCACCGATACTTCTTCTGATTCCAATGCTCCATCACTTACCGTTAATTTGAAAACAAAATCTTCTTCTCCATCAACATTTGGAGCGGTGAAGGACGGTGCAGGATCAGATACATCTGAAAGAGTGATGCCTGATGGTTCAACCCATTCAAAAGACATTTCATCTCCGTTAGGATCGTAACTACCTGTGGCATCAAGGTAAACTACATCTCCTGTAGAGACAATTTGATCATCACCAACCATAGCGACTGGCGCCTTATTATCGATAGTGAATTCAATTTCTTGAGAAATATTTTGATCTACAATTTCAAGACTTCCAGTTTTGTCGATATACAATTCTTTAGTAATAGAATAATTATATGTTCCAGCGACCAAAGTTTCGAAAGTGACCTGTCCGTTTGCGTCTGTAGTTAACGTCTTATCAAAAGTACTTGCATCTGTAAGTTGCACTTCTGCACCTTCTACTACATTGCCTTTATTGTTTCTGATAGTCAGTGTTGCATCATAAGTGGATACACCTTCAGCAATTAAAGTGATGACCTTTTCTGGTCCACCTTCTGACATTTCTAGATTATCTGTTTGAGAAATATAGCCATCTGCAGAGATGGTATATTCATAGGTTCCAGCAACCAAAACGGCATCAATTGTACCGTCTGCAGCCGTAGTATATTCGTTTCCGTTGATCATTACTTTTGCTCCTGCAAGGGCTGTAGATCCATCGGTGGTTACTTTTAATGGAACTGCAAGAAGTGATGGAAGGTCATCATATGCAGTTGCAGGGAAACCTTTAAGTACAGGGTAAGAACCTGATCTCATCTCCCAAGCTCCTGTATCAGTAAAGTCTAATTCTGGGAAGTTAGACTGAATAGCCATTGCGTTTGGACTCAAAACTGTCACAGCAGGGTGCGTATTTTCTTGTCCAGTTGTTGATATACTGTACAATCCAGCAATATCAAATACTCTTCCATCTTGCGGGAAATCGGCTTCTGGAACGATAGCAGGGTAACCTCTAAGAACAGTTCCATAGAAAACAGAATTTGTGATGATTCCATTATCTGCTAAATCTTTAACGTTTCCAACGAGACCTCCATTCAATCCCCAATTGGCATTAATAGTGGCATCAGCAAAGCAGTTGTTTACCTTGTTAGCAACCAAGTAACCTACGATACTACCCACATTTCCGGTAGCAGTAAAATTACCGTTAACAACAAAACAGCCTTCGATGGTTGCATTCCATTCAGAATGCCCCACAATACCACCGACTCTCTCAATACCTTCCGGTCTCATATCGGCTGTTACGTTTACCAAACCTAAGTTTTTGATGGTTCCACCTTGCATAAACCCAATAAAACCAACACCTAATTTTGCTTGGTCAGCATGTGGTGTGATGTTTAGGTTTTGGATGATATGATAGTTACCATCGAACGAACCTTTAAATGTGTGATCTGTACCAGCATCTTTCCAACCGATTGGAGTGAATGTCTGTGCATCCATATCGATGTCGGCCGTAAGTTGGTAATGAGCACCCCACATCTCGGTAGCTCCAGAAAGGTCTAATAAATCTTGAACGGTAGCAATTTGATAAGGATCACCTGCTGTACCAGTTCCCCCTGAAAAAGTTTGTGCATTGACTGAGCCGAAAAAAAGTAGGCACAGTCCCAATAGAAGTAATTGTAGTCTGTAAAGTAATTTCATTTTTTTCATCAAGTTGATAGATAGAATTGTTTAATAAGAGTAAGCGTGGTTGGTCTGTACGTCTAATAAAACAATGCGTAGTTATTAATTCATTTATCAAAGTTGTAAAAATTACACTAATAAGATGGCGAGAAATAACGAATAAAGTAGGGGGGATATTTAATCAGTCACTTTAAATTGATGGTAACGGTAATGTAGTAGGGAAAAAATTATGGATCGATAGGGGGGAAAAGTGTTTTTTAGCCCTTTGAAGCTTGGACTTCCTCTATTATGTATCTATTGGCTTGAATAGCAAAGTCATTGAGGTGTATCCCTGTGCAAGAAGCATCATATATCTTCTTGAAATCTCTTTTTGTATAGACAATCACGTATTTTCTAGCACGACTCATTCCTGTATTTACAGTATAATCCCAATCAAAATAATCAATATCTTTGATATCATAGTGTTTCTTTTCTTTAAAGAAAAAGCCATCAACATTTAACTTTAGATGTTCTTTATTTTTCTTTTTTGTAATGATGTATAGTGCAATAGGAAAGATGATAAAGAAAAGTCCTAAACCTCCCAAAACATTATATACTAAATTTTCAATGAATTGTGAAAGAATGATTCCGAACAAAAACGGAGCAAGAAAAGAGACAAACAAAGGTTTGATTATAGAATCTATATCATGATATATGAATTGTTTTTTCATTTGTAAGTATAGTTTGCTTTTTATTCAACAATGAAGGTATTCAAATAAGTCTGCATAATCAATTCCTACATAATTTTATATCTTTACAAAAAAGAGATTTAAACATGAAGAAATTCCCTATTGGCATATCAAATTTTAAAATGGTGATTCAAGATGATTACTACTTTGTAGATAAATCTTTATTGATCGAAGAGGTAATTGATAGTAACGCCACTTCACTTTTAATACCACGCCCTAGGAGATTTGGAAAGACATTAAATATGTCGATGCTTCATGCATTTTTTGATATTAATAAAGCAGAAGAAAACAAGGCCCTTTTTGATAACCTAAAAATTAGACAGTCTGCAGCTTGGAAACATCAAGGGGAATATCCGGTGATTTATCTTTCTTTAAAAGATGTAAAAGAGAATTCTTACGATAAAGCTTTAGAGAATATCAATAGGCTTTGTATTGAATGGTTAGAAGATAATGAAGAGATACTTCTTTCAGATAAATTATCTCAAACGGAGAGAAATATTCTTAATGCTCTAAGAAAAGAGAATTGGAAACAGGTAGCCTTAGAAGGCTTTTTTAAATCAGTTTCTAAAATTTTATATAAAGTATATAATCAAAAAGTCATCATCTTAATTGATGAATACGACTCATGTATCATTAAATCTTGGGAAGCGGGTTATTATGAAGAAATGATTTCTTTCATGCGTGGATTTTTGTCAGGTGGATTTAAGGATAATGATTATTTATTCAAAGGGATCATTACCGGAATTCTGAGGGTAGCTAAAGAAAGTATTTTCTCAGGACTAAATAACTTGGAAGTGAATTCCATCCTAGATTTCAATTTTGCTGACAAATTTGGATTAACTGAAGGAGAGGTTCAAAAACTACTATCTGATAGTGGGATAAGCATTTCGTTCGAAGAGGTCAAGTCTTGGTACAATGGCTATTCATTTGGAGAATGTAATGATATATACAATCCTTGGTCGATTATAAATTTTGCTTACAAACCTACTCAAGGTTTCAGACCTTATTGGGTGAACACTTCCGCAAACGAATTAATTGAAGAATTACTAACCAATGCAAATGCTGATTTAGAGAAAAAGTTAACAGGCTTTATCGATGGACAGGTAATGGAATGTGAGATCGAAGAGACTACAATTTTCAAAGACTTAGATGCTGGAAAAGAAAAAACAGTATTGGGATTATTATTGTTCAATGGTTACCTCACAAAAGCATATACAAAGCAAGAAGATATCACTATTTCTCATGGACTAAAAATACCCAATAAAGAAGTAAGTGTGGTTTATAAACAAATGCTGGAAAGATTGTTAAGTCGTTCTACTGAAGTAAGTGAAAGTTCTATTTTAGCAGCATTATTAGAACAAGATGCTTTGGAGTTTGAAGATGCCTTATCAAAATACATGTTGACTTCATTTAGCTTTAATGATATTCAACATAGAGGTTCACTTCCAGAAAAAGTATATCACGCTTTTATTTTAGGACTCATGGCTCATTTATCGAATAAATTTATCGTGAAATCTAATCCAGAAACAGGCTTAGGAAGAGCAGACCTACTCATTTATCCTAAAGATAATAATGATAAAAGAGGTTGGGTTCTAGAATTTAAAAAGCTTAAGAAAAGCTCTCCAGCGTTAAACGAATTGGCCAAAGAGGCCATGCAACAAATTCACACATCTCAATATATTACTACCTTAAAAGAACATGATAAAACAGAGGTGATGTTAGTAGGAGTGGCTTTTGATGGTAAAGAAGTGAGTTGTGTGACGGAGTTTATATAACCAAGAATAATAAGCAAACTTATAAAATCACAATAGACTATGTTAAAGAAATATTTCGATGAAATGTATAGCATTCATTATTACAATTTATCTTTTAGTAATAAAGATAGAACAGTTTATTTTTATACTATAATAATAGATCTTCTTTATTATTTGCATACTATAATAGGATCAATTGGAGCATCATTTTTTATTGTTTTGTATGATGATAATTTTCAAGAAACACTCAAAATTGTTATTGTTATATGTGAGTCAGTAATAATGTTATATTTTATTCTATTTTTATATTATTACTCCATTAATGATAATAAAAAATTTGTCATTAATGAGGATTTAAAAGTATTTAATAAATATAGAAGAAAATACAGAATACTTTATTTACAAATGCTGATTGCGTTTATTTCATGGATTTTTACTTTTATTTTTTTCGGTCCAGAGTATAAATATTAGGAAAAATTTAAAGGCCTTTACCCTTCAATAACTACTTGTTGTTCTTTTTATAGTTGGAGTATTGGCTTTAAACATAATGATGAGGTTTACTACAGAGAAGATGAATTTTTTGATTTAGTGCAATTAAAATAAAAAAACAGTTTTTAAGGCAAGCAAAATTTCTAATTTTAGAACTTAATTAAAACAAATAACAGAACTAATCACCAAAACCAATAATGAAAGTAAAACTAAGCAAACGGACAAAAAACATGATAGGGATTGTTGTAAATATAATTGTTATAGCAGTGTTTATTAATTTCTATTTTATTACTACTTACAGATATACTGTAGGATATATTGTGCCTTATTATTTAAAACCTAAAAATAATCCAAGATTTTATAAATATAAGGTGGGAAAAGAGATTTACAAAGTCGAAGTATATTCAAAGAAAAGGATACCCAAAAAAATTATTGTAGAATTTTCTATACATAATCCTGGTATTAGTGTTGGTGTAATCTCTGCAAATGACTCCATAAAACCTCCACAAAATTGGGGCAGTTGGTCTTATGAAGAAGTCGTGGAAATGGGTTATGATATTAAAAAGCCTTTTACTTTGTTTCAGTAATTAAAAAACGAAAATAATGAAGTACTTAAAGTATCTATTTATTATCTCCTTTATTTTTATTCTCTTTGAAGGAATCTCTTTGATCAAGTCTAATGACAATACTAATTCTTATGAATTAGTCTCTTCCTTTATTGTAACTAATAAGCAATTCATCCATGAATATGGAGAAAACGCTGATGTTCAATGGTTGGCTTCGACCAAAATGATCAGCAATGAGGAAAAAGTAGCCATTGTTCAATATTATGTCGATACTAAAAACCAAGGTGAAGTGAAGATCTTGTTTTTATTAGAGAATAAAAATCAAGAATGGGTAGTAGCAGATTATTGTGAAAGCTACTTTGATTTAGGAAGAAGTACTTACTTTAAGAACCATGAGCTGATAGAAGCTTGGAATTATTGTAATGAGGAATAATATGGGAAAGTTTATCTATTTATTTTTAATCATTTTTCTAACAGGTTGTTCAGAAGAAAGATATAAATACATTGAATCTGGAAGATTTGAAAACACATATAAAGATAAAAAAAGTGGGAGATATTTAGATGTCAATAGAAAAAATCATAAAGATGGGTATTAATTAATAGCTTTATGAATAATAAATGGGAAAGAATAAAAAGGAAGTATCCAATAGGAGGAATAGTTAGAGGAGAAATTATAAAACATACAGTTTTTGGAGTTTTTATAGATGTGAAAGATGAAGATCTACAGGGTTTTATTCCAATTATTGATTTTGGTATGGAATACTACGATAAATTTCATTTAAATAATGACAAGGGGAATCATAATATAATAAATGACACTACTCCTAGCTTTTATCCTGAAATAGGTTTTGAAATGCCTTTTAAAGTTACAGGTTATAATAATAATTCTTTTGAGAATAAATGGGAATTATGGTTAAGCATAAAAGTTAATAAAATGCCTAGAATAGATTGGGATCTCACAAAAAGAAAGTACCCAAAAGGTTCTAAAGTTTTTGGAAGTGTAATTAGACATACCAACCTAGGTGTATATGTAAATATTAATGATGACCCTTTAGAAGGCTTTATCCCTTCTTTTTGTTTTGGTAAAAAAGATCCATTTAAGAATTATCCATCTATTGGATCTCAAGGAGTTTTTAATGTTATGAATTACTCAATCGATATTGAGGGTCATGAAGAAAAAAATCAAATTTTTTTGAAATGAAATATCAACTTCTTAGTATTAGAATTAACTTCCCAAGTCTTCGAATGCGTCACCTATAGAATCGTATTTTGTTGATTTATCATCTTTTGAATTTAAAGCCTCCATCATTTCTTTATCTTTCATTAAATAAAGAGTTTCCATTAGAGCATTGTATTCATTTTGTTCAATCACTACATAATTGGCTTCTTTTGTTGTAATGATAAGTTCCTCAAAGTTTGACTTTACACTTTTAAGTAATGACTTTGTGTTTTTTTTAAAATTGGATAAAGATGTAACAAGCATATAATATCGATAGATTATGACCATTTACATGAAATAAGCTTTTTATACAAAAAAAGGAACCACCTCTCAGCAGTTCCTTTTGTTAGTCTTTAATAGTAATCCTAGTCAAGAATTACTGTAATTCTAATTCTTTCGAAGAAGAGAAATTAGCACCACGCATTGCAGTAAATTCCTTCATTAACTTTTGAGTTAATTCTGGATTTTCCTTTGCAATGTTTTTCGTTTGTGCAGGATCTTCTTTCAAATTGTATAGCTGTATGTTTTCTGAATTCCCAAGCTCAATATTCACTTGTTTATTCAATTTGTTGCCTTTATAGGCTGGGATAAGAACAAAGTCACCTTTTCTAAATGATGTTTTTGTATTTGCTTCCAAAATCAAGCTTTCTCTACCCACTTTGCTTTCGCCAAGTAAAGCAGGAAGAACGTTCTCAGCATCTGAAGTTTTGATATCGCTACCTACTAAAGCGGCTAAAGAGTTGATCATGTCCATCTGACAAACTAAAGCATTTGATTTTGAAGGTTGAATTTTTCCTTTCCAGTAAGTGATGAATGGAACGTGTGTACCTGCATCAAATAATGAGTATTTACCACCACGTAAACCACCTTTAGGATCGTGCTTACCGATTAATTCTACTGCATCGTCATAATAACCGTCGTTTAATACAGGACCATTATCAGATGAGAAGATAATTAAAGTATTTTCTTCGATACCCGCTTTGCGGATCGATCTTAATAACTCACCAATACACCAATCTGCTTCCATAATTACATCACCTCTTGGTCCCATTCCCGATGATCCTACAAAACGAGGATGTGGCGTTCTTGGAACGTGTGGTTGTTGCATTGTGTAAGCAAGGAAGAATGGTTTATCACCTTTCGATTTCTCCGAGATAAATTCTTTTACTTTACCTAAGAAATGATCTGCCATGTCTACATCGCTCCAAAGTGCCGATTTACCACCTTTCATGAAACCGATTCTAGGAATACCGTTCACGATAGAGTTGTTATGACCGTGGTGCCACTTCATAGTCAACATCTCAGGATTAGTCAATGCTGTAGGTTCGCCATCGAAGTTCTTGTTGTAGTCGATTTCGATAGGATCGTTTTTGTCCAAACCAACCACGTCGCCATTCTCGATATATACCGTTGGTACACGGTCTTGAGTGGCTGCCATGATGTAAGAGTGGTCAAAGCCGACTTCGTTTGGCCCTGGAGAGATATGCTCGTTCCAGTTTTTGTCGTGCGTACCTAAACCAAGGTGCCACTTACCAATAATACCTGTTTCATAACCTGCCGATTGTAACATTTTCGGAAGAGTCATTTGTTCAGTACTAATTAGCATTGGTGCTGAACCAGGAAGGATTTGTGCATTTTTTCTCCAAGGATATTCACCTGTAAAGGCCGCATATCTCGAAGGAGTACATGTAGCAGAAGAAGCATAACCGTTGGAGAAGTTTACTCCACCGTTTGCCAATTCATCCATGTGAGGTGTTTTTAATTCTGTCGCACCATTCGCACTGATGTCGCCATACCCCAAGTCATCCATATATACAAAGATGATATTGGGTTTTTGAGTGGCTGTCGTTTCTGTTGTTGTTGTTTTTTGACATCCCCAAGCTGAAAAAATCAAGGGAACCAAAAATAATAATCTGTTCAATTTCATCTTTTATTTCAAAGTGATGGTTGAAATTTAATTTCTACAGTGGCTTCTTGTAAACCTTTTGATGTTGCTTTTAAAGTAATAGGAGTTACCCCACCTCTTTTACTTTGCACAATAGCTAAAGCTAAACCATTAAAGACTTCCATTTTATCACCTTTCAAGTTCGTTACAGATGAAGAATTACCGTTACCTACGCCTGCGATTGTGCCGTCTCCTACTATTTCAAATTGTAGATTATTTGATGCAGTGTAGCAGAAATTCCCCTCTTTATCGACAACTTTAGCAGTGATATAAGAAAGATCTTTGCCATCAGATGCAATTAACGACCTATCTGCTTCTAAAACAATATGATGCGGTTTTCCCCCCGTTTTTATGACCTTTTCAGCCACTTTTTTACCATTATTGAAAGCAATTACCTTGATTTCACCAGGTTGATAAGGAACATCCCAGCTTAAACGGTACTTCGACATCATAGGGCCTTTTTCTTTCCAGTCTCTATGTGTCATTGGTAACGCCGTTAAATCTTTTCCTTTCACTTTTTTACCCATTGACTTTCCATTCACGAAAAGCTCCACTTCTTCTGCATTTGTAAATGCTTGTACTGGGATAATTTCTCCTTCTTTTCCTTCCCAATTCCAGTGAGGTAAAACGTGTACCATTGGTTCTTTTGTCCACTGACTTTGGTACAGGTAGAATCTATCTTTAGGGAAGCCACATAAATCGACTGCTCCGAAGAACGACGAGTGTACCGGCCAATCACTGTTCCATAAACCATTCGTCTTATTATCACGACCACCAAAAGGAGTAGGTTCTCCAAGGTAATCAAAACCTGTCCACATAAACTCACCCAAAATACGAGGTGATTTTTCCAACATCTCAAATTCTAAATCTGGAGGATACGCCCAAGGAGGACCCACCAAATCGTAACTTGTCACTTGTAAAGATCCCTCAGCGACCTTTGGTTCACGAGGTAAATCGTAATGTCCTCTAGAACTTGTACAAGAAGAAGTTTCCGAACCGTAAACGATCCATTCAGGATGCTCTTTCAAGATGTTTTCATAACGCATTGGGAAGTAGTTGAAGCCCACAATATCGATCTCATGTGCTAGTTTATTCACAATAGCCAATGGGTGATAGTTAAACCCAGCTGTCACAGGACGAGAAGTATCTTCCGATTTTACAATCTTCGCTAAACGTCTTGTTTCTTTCCAACCGTCTTTTCTTGTTTGCTCTAAAATCTCATTACCAATACTCCACATCACAATCGACGGGTGATTACGATCTCTTCTGATAAAATCTCTTAGATCACGTTCACTATATTCTTCGTAATGCTTATTGTATCCGTTTTCTACCTTACCGATCTTCCACTCATCAAATGCTTCGTCTATGACTAAAAGTCCCATTTCGTCGCAAAGATCTAGAAGTATTTCTGATGGAGGGTTGTGAGATGTTCTAATCGCATTCACACCCATATCTTTCATAATCTGTAATTGTCTCTCTTTCGCTCTTTTATTCACTGCAGAGCCCAAAGGACCTTGATCATGATGTAGACAAACTCCTTGGAATTTCACCTGCTTACCATTTAGTAAGAAACCTTTATCTGCATAGAATTCGATTGTTCTTACACCAAATCTAGAAGTAATTTTATCTAACTCAGTTTCTCCATCTTTCACAAAAGTGATCGCCTTATACAAATGCGGATCTTCCATTGTCCACAATTGAGGCTTTTGGATGTTCAACTCAAGTTGTGCAGTTTGTTGGGTGTTAGCATCAAGTGCTACTTTCTTAGAAGATTTATCGATAGTGTTTCCTTTCGCATCAACAATAATAGTTTCTAAAGTAACATTCGATTTTTTATCCAAGCTGTTCGTCAAATCTACTCCAATATTTACCTTGGCTGCAGCTTCAGTAATTTCTGGAGTAGTAATAAATGTACCATCATGAGCAATATGAACAGGGTTCTTATATTCTACCCAAACATCTCTATAAATACCTGCTCCAGGATACCAACGCGCACTTAATTCTTCTGGATTACATTTTACTGCTATCGTGTTGTTCTGACCAAATTGGATCGCCTCAGTCATGTCCAATTCGAAACCAATATAACCGTAAGGACGTTCACCTACTTTTTTACCGTTCACGAACACCTCTGCTTGGTTCATTACGCCTTCGAAGTAGATAAAAGCCTTTTTATTTTCTAGCTTTTTAGGAACAAAGAATTCTTTTCTATACCAAGCCTGACCGTGGAAAGGAAGTCCTCCACTACGGGCATTGTATTTTTTATCGAAAGGTCCTTCTACCGCCCAATCGTGTGGTAATTCTAATGTTCTCCAATCTTTATCGCTAAACTCAGTATTTTTAGCATTTGGTAATTCTCCTTTAGAGAATCGCCAATTATCGTTAAAGCTCACCGGCTCTAAACTTTCTAAATCTTGTTGGGGCACCTGCTGTGAGCAAGACATGACGGTACATAATAGACCGACCCCTAATGCTTTAAATGTATTCATTTCAATTTCTTTTGCTTAATCGTGGATTAACGCAGGATGTTTGTCCTTATATTCTTGAGCGGATTCAGTAGTAAAGCGTTCTACAAGTGGTTGGCCTGTTCCTCTTGCTGCCTTAATTTCTGTATCCCAAGCTTTTCTTAATTCTTCTAATTTGTCTTTGTATTGATCATCACTCGCTAAATTGTTTAGCTCATTTGGATCTTCCGAAAGATGATATAATTCCTCATACACAGGAGCTTCTCCTTCTAAAGAGCTTTCTGCAAAGCTTCTGTAAACAGGAATTTCCTTATCGTTCATACCGTACAAAACACTATTTACGTTGATTCCCAAAGCCTTCGCATATTTGATGCGTTTAGAGGCAGAGAACGTCTCGTTTTTATAGTATCTGATGTACTTCCATTCTTGATTTTGTACAGCCTCACATCTAGGATTACCAAAGTGAGTCGACCAAAGGTTTTCGGTGAATACATACGATCTAAACTCTGCTTCTTCGTTGATTAACAAAGGAGTCACATCTCTACCTTGATACACCTCCGGAATATCAATTCCAGCATTGGCTAACATAGTAGGAGCGATATCAATACTTTGCACCAAAGCATCGTTTCTATGTACTCTTTTCTTCTTAGGAATTCTTGGATCGTACACAATCGTCGATACTTTTGTACAGTACTCATACAATAATGCCTTACCACCAAGACCATACTGTCCCATCAATAAACCATGGTCAGAGGAGAAGATAATGATCGTATTTTTATCTAATTTCAGTTCTTTTAATTTATCCTGAAGGTGACCTACCAAGCGATCAATACCTGTCATTGCTTGATACTGACGAATTAATCTTTCCTTAGTTAACTCCGGCGTATCCACATGATCATAAATCGTTTGTCTGTCTTCCACTCTCAATAAATCTGCAGGAAGCTTAGGCGCTTTGATGTCCTTTTTAGCGATATAATTCTCCGGTAAAGGAATCTCCTGATCTCTCAAGAAGCTTTTGTAAATTTCATCATCACCTTCTCTTTGTTGCATTGTTGATGTACTCGCTCCATGAGGTAAGTTGAAACACAAGTTGATCAAGAAAGGCTGATCTGTAGGACGACCTTCCATCACCTTAAACGCTTCTTTAATTCTGAACTCATTGTTATCCAAAACATCAAAAGCAGCTTCTTCTACAATCTCGATTTGAGTATCATTTTCGGCGCCTCTAAAGATTTTATGGCGGTCTTTAGGATAGAAACCCAAGTGTCTGTGTCCTCCATAGAAGTAATCGAAGGAGTTCTCCATGACCATCGACTTGTAGCCATTTTTTCCAAGAGGAGTGTGGTTCTTACCAATGTAAGCCGTAAAGTAACCTGCTTTTCTCATCACCATAGGGTAGGAGTTTTGCCAAGCTTCTTCCGAAAGTGCAGTAGCCGAATTAAAGTTGACACCATGCTTTCTTTCGTATTGCGACATCAACATAGACACTCTACTTGGCATACAAATAGGACTGGTGATGTGTGCATTGGTAAACAACGTTCCTTCATTCGCTAAACGATCGATATGAGGCGTTTTCACTACTTTATTTCCCGTTACACTTAAGTAATCGTAAGGCTGATCGTCCGTTAATATGAAAATGATATTTGGTCGTTGTTCCTTACTCTTCTTCTGAGCATTTGATGTTGACACACAGGCAAGTAA
Organism: Flammeovirga yaeyamensis; assembly: GCF_018736045.1. Classification (NCBI taxonomy): domain Bacteria; kingdom Pseudomonadati; phylum Bacteroidota; class Cytophagia; order Cytophagales; family Flammeovirgaceae; genus Flammeovirga; species Flammeovirga yaeyamensis. Next base: position 801,735 of record NZ_CP076133.1, read on the forward strand.
GCAACCAAAAATTATAAGTAATCGATTCATTGTATTCATTATTTAGCTTTCGGTATTTGTCAGTTTATTGACATACAAGTAATACGCTCCTTGTTTTTTATTTTCTTTCGTGATAAAGAAAGCTTCCAAAGTTGTTTCCCCTTTTGGTACTTCAACTGTAAAGCTTACCTCGTTCCCTTTCTTCTTGATGTCCTCCGACCATGTCTGATCACCGATTCTTAAACCTGCTTTATGAACATCAAATACTTTTCCTTTTGGCAGGTAGTAACCTTCCATTTTCGATTTGTACTCAGGAGCCACTTCATTGTTCATTAAGTGTGCTTCTTCAGGGTAACGCTTCAAAATAAATTCGTACTTACCGGTAGTTGTAAAGTCCACTCTCCACTCACCGTTTCCTTCTACACCTTTACGAATCAATTTCTGATTCCAAGGAATTTGAGCTTCTTCTTCTACATGCCAATCGTGAGCCGTTAAGAAAGCAGATTTCGATTCCTTAGCCCCCAATAAGATATAAGGGAACTGACCGAATGATTTCTCCTGATCTGCCCAATTGTCTTCGTAAGCCTGACGTAATTCTTTTACCAATGCTGGATGCTGATCTGCGATATCTTTCTTTTGAGCAGGATCTGTAGATAAATCATATAACTCTGTTCCGTTCACTAATCTCCAATTGCCTTTCATAGTGTATGATTTTCTCCACTTCACAGGATATTCCAAACGTTGAGAATCCCCAATCAAAGTTCTATTAGGCAACTCACTTTTTGATGTTAAAGACTTCGTGATATCCATCCCATCAAAATCAATATTATCGGTGTTTTTGATGTTACACAAGTTCATCAGCGTCGGAAGTAAATCGATATGTGCTGTTAAGTCGTTCATATCGTATCCCTTTTGGATGTTCCCGTCTTTCCAATAAATAAAACAGGGTACTCTGTGTCCACCTTCGTATTCAGAACCTTTGTGTCCTCTCATATCGGCAGTGAATCCTTGTTTGCCCGCACCAAATGCAGTACCGTTGTCGGTCATGAAAATAAGGATAGTGTTATCTGCAATTCCCCATTCTTCTAGTTTGTTTCTTAGTATTCCAAGGTTATCATCTACTTGAGTAATTAAACCATAGAATTTTGATAATGTCTTGTTTAAGCCTTTGTCTAAGTAAGGTGTTACATAGTGTTGTTCTACGTTCAATGGACCGTGAGGAGCATTGGTCGAAATGTAGCAGAAGAAAGGATTGTCTTTGTTCTTTTCGATAAAGTTCATTGCCGAGTTAAACCACACTTCAGTACAGTGGCCAGGCATTTGCTTTTCTACACCGTTATGGATGTACGTATCGTCAAAGTAATCGTTGTTCCAGAAGTCAGGCGTTTGTCCAACACCACCGCCACCGTGAGTAAGCACTTCTTGGAAACCTCTAAATCTTGGATTGTAAGGGTAATTATCACCTAAATGCCACTTACCAAACATTGCCGTTTTATAGCCATTTTGAGCGAAAATATCCGCCATTGTTTTTTCATCTTCATATAAAATCGATCTTCCCATCACAGTGTGCCAAACACCTACACGATTGGCATATCTACCCGTCATAATCGAAGATCTTGATGGAGCACAAGTAGGGCTCACATGGAAATTGGTTAATCGGACACTCTCACTATGCAGTTGATCCATATGTGGAGTATCAATCATTTTATTGCCATGAGCACCAATATCCCCATAACCCTGATCGTCTGTAATAATTAAGATCACGTTAGGAGGAGTATCATTTGATGCTGTTTGATTTTTTGCACAACTGCCTAGGATTAGAAGCAGTCCAATAGAAAAAAAGTAAGATAATCTCATCGTAATAGTCGGATAATAAAAAGAGAAATGGGAAGTAAATAAGGGTGCTTCCCATTTCTAAATCTTCTCGTTATTATTTATTTATAGTCACACTCTTTGCGCTTAGTGTAGCGCCAAGTTCTTTACTTCTAGGCATTGGCGAAGCACTGCCAATAGAAACCGTAAGTTTACCTCTTGGATTCACTTCCTTACCTTCGTCATCAAAGATGATTCTCTTATCTTGAGGAATAGTGAATGATATTTCTTTTGATTGTCCCGGAGCTAAACGAACTCTTTGGAAGTCCTTTAAAGAGTGGTTTGGAGCACCGAATTTTACCTCATAATCTGATAAGTACAATTGTACTACTTCTTCAGCTTCAACAGTACCTTTGTTGGTTACTGTTACAGTAGCTACTAAATCTTCTTTCGACTTAATTTTATCTTTGTTGAATTTGATATCGCTATAGTCGAATTGCGTATAAGTAAGACCGTAACCGAATGGGTATAAAGGATCCACATCCATGTAGCGGTACGTTCTACCTTCCATAGTGTAATCGTCGTATGCCGGAAGTTGGTCTAACGATTTAGGGAACGTTAATGGTAATTTACCTGAAGGTGATTCGTTACCGAAAACGATATCTGCAATAGCTTCACCACCTTCTTGACCAGGATACCAAGCAAATAGAATAGCATCTGCTACATCAACAATGTCCATCAAGTTCATCGGGCTACCGCCAGTAATAATCACAATCAAAGGATTTTTTGATTTCGATTTGATCTTCTTCAAGTAGTCGATTTGATTTTGAGGAAGTTTGATGTTGTTTCTATCACCTTTAGCATCCGATGCAATGGCTTCACCTTCTTCACCTTCGATCAATCCTGAGATACCAACAACCGCAATACAAGCATCAGCAGAAGCGGCCTCGCCAGTTGACCAATCGATAGGGTTTACATTTGGACGATCCAATAAAATACCTTGCTTGTAGTTGATACTTGTTCCCAAGCTCACTTTACTTACAATACCCTCTAAGATGTTCGTCATTGTACCACTCATACCGAAGTAGTTACCCAATAACACTTCCGAGTTGTTAGCGTTAGGTCCTACCACATAAAGTGTTCTAATATCTTTCTTTAAAGGAAGTGCGTTATTATCATTTTTAAGTAGTACAGCTGATTTTAAAGCCGCTTCGTATGCTAAACGTCTGTGTGTATGACACCCTACAGTATCTGAACTTACATTATTAAAAGGGTTGATTTCTTTTGGATCTAATAAACCCAATTTGATTCTAGTTCTTAGTAAGTTAGTTAAGCGTTCATCAACTTCTTTCTCAGTAATAAGACCTTGATCTATAGCCGCAACAACACTTTCTTTGTATACTTTACCACAGTTTAAATCAGTTCCTGCTTTGATGGCAGCAGCTGTTGCCTCTGCTCCGTCTTTATACACTTTATGGTGGGCATAGAAGTCTAAAATAGCACCACAATCAGATACTACATGACCATCAAATCCCCATTCTTTTCTTAAAATATCGTCTAAAAGTAACTCAGAACCACAAGCTGGCTCACCAAATACTCTGTTATACGCACCCATCACTGCTTCAACATCTCCATCTACTACCAATGTTTTGAAAGCAGGTAAATATGTTTCTCTGAAATCTTTCATCGAAGGAACTGCATCAAAAACGTGACGGTCTTCTTCTGGACCAGAGTGAACCGCATAGTGCTTAGCACAAGCAGCAGCTTGTAAATACTTATCGTGATCTCCTTGTAAACCTTTTACAAAGTGTAAACCCATCTGACCAGATAAATATGGATCCTCTCCATAAGTTTCCTGACCACGACCCCAACGAGGGTCTCTAAAGATGTTTACGTTTGGTGACCAGAAAGTAAGACCAGCATATCTACTTCTGTTATCCATTTCTTGAGCGACTAAGAATTTTGCTCTTGCCTCAGCACCAATAGCAGTACCAATATTTTGCAATAAATCTTTGTCGAAAGTGGCAGCCATACCGATTGCCTGAGGGAACACAGTGGCTCTACCATTTCTTGCAACACCATGTAACGCTTCGTTCCACCAATTATAAGTAGGAATATGTAAACGAGGAATACCCTCACTAACGTCGATTAATTGAGACGCTTTTTCCTCTAGAGTCATAGCACCTAAAAGTGCTTCGATTCTTTCATCTGTATCTCTATACGGATCAAGCCAAATAAATTCTTCTTCTTGAGCCTTTAGCTGAGTTGTTGTTGTTAGGAATAGGAACCCTAAAAAATAAGTTGTAATTCTTTTCATTTCAAAAACGCTGTTTAGTTATTCATTTGCTTAGGTAGACAATATAGCTACTTCAGAAGATGATATTTCAAATTTATATTATTTAAACAGGTTCATCGGTAGTTTATTTGTTTGATTAAGGGGGGAGAAATTAAAAACCCTCATAGAAGGTTACTCTATGAGGGTTTTTGTCGTCGGTCGTCTTATTTCGTCTCAATTAAAAATAGAAGAAAACTATAGTGTTTGTTTTAGTTTTTCTTCTGAAACTCGTTGCTTAATTTCGAATCCATTGAGAACCACAGGAACATCCTGCGCGTAGTTTTGAACAATTACTTTAACAGCCGATTGGCCGTCTGAGTAGATGTAATAAGTAGCTTTTGCTGGATACAAGTTTCCAAGTTTAACACCACTTGTAGGCTCTATTGCTGGAATAGGCATACGATTACCTTTATTGTCTTTTACACTTATCTGGTAAGTGTTTAATTTCTTCTCTAGAATGGCATTTCCTTTTACTCTTGCCAATACTTTAATCGAGTGATGGTAAGTAGTTAACTCATACTTTCCTTTAGGAAGGTTGTTGAACGTTAACTCGATTTGATCGTCTGCTTTTGCAGTCACACCGTCCATCGCTAAGTAAGGTAGGTTACCTAAAAGACCAAATGCAGTATTCCATTTTAAGTCGCCATTTTTAGCAGCAACACTTACCTCTGCATTTTCATAATCTTTTAAAGTAAAGCTTTTGTTTTCGTCCCAACGGTTCCAATCGAATTGTAACAATTGATCTTTACCACCTAGGTCGACTTTAACAATTGGGAAGTCGTTAACATCAGAAATTTCCTTCTTTCTCATATCTGTTGAGTAAGGGAATGTTTCACCTTCCAATGTTGCCGATTTTAACCCTTTCGCTTTTGCTGTAATTTTAAATTTACCTGCATTCAAAGTAGAGTTCAAGATAATTGATGCTGTACCCCAATACGATTTATTTGGGTTGGCGCCAATCTCTTTACCACCGATTAAAACACCTTCACCTTCGATTTTGAAGGATACCATTGTTTCGTTATCACCTACAACTTTGTTGCCGTCTTTATCTACGATATAGGCTCTCACCATTCTCATATCACCGCCACTTGCAAGGATATCAGCATTCTGATCTTCCAATTCTAGTTTTAGTTGATATGCTTTTCCGTATTTGTTCAAAGTATAATCAGCCACTTGTTGACCTCTGATGAAACCTTTGGCTGATAAATCGCCATATTCACCCACTAATCTAAATGTATAAGATGGAGAATTACAGAAAGCCCTGTTAGGGTCATCATCAGGTTTTTGTCTTGCGATTAATTTACCGTCGTTGTATAACTCTACTTCATCACAGTTACTGAAAACTACAATGTTGTTGTTTTTACTTGCTCTTTCATCCGCAATGTACACCATTGGAACATCTGTCATTTCCGATTTATACCAGAAGTTCACAGGGTTAGGTACTCTGAAGATAGAATAAGGTCTTCTTACTTGCATACCCCAATCTTTTTGGAAAGAGAAGTAATCGTGTGCTGTCCAAAGTGCTACCCCAAAACGGTTGGCAGATGCTTTAGATTTCGATACTTCGAATTGGTTGGTTAATGCATCATCAGAACTACCGTGCTCACATAAGAAAGAGAAATCATTCTCAGTTACAGGCATGTTTTGGTAATCCATTGGTGTATAGATATCACAAACTCCAGAGTGCACAGGACCTGTCCAAGGGGCACCGTTAGAACCTGTCATACGTGTAGGATCTTCTTCTTTACAAGCATAGTGTAAACGTTCTACTGGACCTCTATGGTTTAAACCTCCACTCCACATCAAGATCGATGGGTGATTTCTGTGGTTTCTGATCATAATTCTAGTCGCTTCCTCTAGGTTGTCGAACCATTCTCCTTCTACGAAGTGAATCCAAGAAGGTGCTTCTTCAATCAACAAGATACCTAGTTCATCACATGCTTCGATAAATGCATTGTCGTGAGGATAGTGTGCCAAACGAACCACGTTATAACCTGTTTCTTTAAACTGTTCAGCATCTTTTCTATGCAAACTGTTGGCAACAGCATCACCTACATAAGGGTATTGTTGGTGCTTGTTTACACCGACCAATTCAATATTCTCACCGTTTAATAAGAAGCCTTCACCATGGATGAAATCAAATTGTCTAATTCCAAGAGGATTCTCGACAACATCCATCAATTGATCGTCTTGATACACTAAAGTTTGCACTTTGTATAAATAAGGATCATCGATAGACCAACGTCTTAAATTCTCTGTAATACCTGTAGTTTGTTGGAATGTGTGAGATGCTTTTGGCGCAATCTGATAGGTTTCTGTTGCTTTAGTAACTACATAACCCTCTTTATCAACTACTCTTTGAACAACAGTAGTTTTAGATGGAGTAGACTGTGTGTTCTTCACTGTCGATCTGATGTTGATCGTTGCATTGCTTTTCGAGATGGTCGGTGTAGTGATGAATACACCCGCATATTTATCTTCCCAATCGAAAGTAATGTGTACAGGATTCTTCACTACTAAATATACATCACGATACAAACCACTGTAAAGAATATAGTCTCTACGGTCGCCATCAGGAGGAATAACTGGGTTTGGACGGTTGTCTACGCTTAGCACGATAGAGTTAGCACTTCCGTCTTTCTTTACATAGTCTGTTACATCAAAGCTAAAAGGAGTGAAGCCACTCACCATATCTTGACCTACAAACTCTCCATTTACCCAAAGTTTAGTGTTTTGGTGTGCTCCTTCGAACTCTAGAAATACCTTTTGTTCTTTTGTTGCTTCTACCTTTAACTCCTTTCTATAATAGCCAATGTATCTTTGGAAAGTGAGCTGTGAAGAAGTATCAGAAGAGTTATCCAACTCGTTAGAAGAAAGCTTCATTACATGAGGGACATTTACTTTTTCCCATTGGCTATCGTCGAAGCCTGGATCGCTTACTTCTTTTTCGTTGAGTTCACCTCGGTGGAAGGACCACTGTTGGTTAATATCTTGTTTCACTCGAGCTTCTTGAAGCTGTTGAGTGCTCTGGGCATTACCCCATTGGGGCGCAATAAGCCCCAATAGGAAAATACCACAGATAATTAATTCATTTCTTTTCATTGTTTTTGCTTTAGCGTATCAGAATTCGTTTTGTTGTTGTTCCATTTTCTGAAATGATTTTTACCAAGTAAATACCATTTTGATAATTGCCTTCTAGGTCTAACTTCACTTGATTAGCACTTAAGTCGAAAGAGAAAGTATCAACAACTTTACCATTCAAATCGATGATTTCCACCTTTTGAATTCTACTTGATGCTCTCAAATTGATTTCTTGGTGTCCATTCAGTGGATTTGGGAAAAGTGTAATTTGCTCTTCTAATCTAAGGTTGTCATCCGATGATAGGATAGGGTTATAGTTTAACTCATCAAAAGTATCTTCAGCAATATTTAAAGTACTTAAACTACCTCTCTTCACTAATCGAGCAACTAATTCTAGTTCTTGATAATTTACAGGCTCTGCAATGATCGATAAGTCAATATCAATTTCGCTTGTTCCTTCTGCAACTTCTACACGAGCACTTCCCAATAAGAAAGCGTCACCCCAAAGTTCTAATACGATATCACGGTCTTTCGATGCGTTGTAGGATACTTTGTAAGTGTTAGTTGTTCCAGATTCCACTTCATTATCACCAGAAACAAAGGCAATTTCATCCGTTAAAATGCTTTCTAAAGTGAAAGCTAATTTATCGATTGTTGCGGTGCCTGTTTGCGATATCAAATGAATAGGGTAGTTGCCTGAAGGCATTTCTACAGTTGCCTCTGCCGTGTTCATATCAGCGTTAAAGCTTAAAGGTGCAGAAACAGATTCATTATTAATGGTCATCACCACTTCAGAAACATCACTGTCTGATGCACCGTCTACAGCTAATTTATACACCGCCGATTCGTCTACATTTACAGTATAAGAAGTCCATTCTGATTCGTTTAACACGATATCGTAGTTAGTGGCACCGTCTTTAATATTTACACCCTCATTAATTCTATATTTTCCATACTCGTTTACATCATTTAATGAGTGGTAACCAATTGATAAACCACCGATATCAAAATCTTCTGCCTCAATAGTTGAAGGAAGGTCAATATCACTTCTAAATGGAACACGTTGTGTTTGGTTGTAAATATTGATCACTTTCAAGACTACCGAACTTACTGTACCTTCATCATCAGGGAACGTAATTTCTACTGTATTATCTTGTTTAAGTAATGAATGAGGAACAGGAATCTCAATAGAACCAAAGAAGTCTTCTCTGTCTGCTTGATCGTATCCTTTCCAATTATTCAAAGCACTAACAGTTACTCCGTTTACTTTAACTGATGGACGTTTTGTTTTATCGTGTTTTCTACCGATTGACATTCTTAAACGTGCCTCGCCATTTGCTGCATCTAGTTCTACATTTTTAAATGAGAAAGTAAGCTTTTCGTTGGCAGCAATCGTCTTCATATGATCTTCTGAGTAGTACTCTTTTCTAACTGATTTTTTAGAGAAGATCACTGGTCTTTCTAAATCATATGTCAATACCACAGTTTCATGTGGTTCAAGTGTTACACTTTGTGGATTTGTGATATCTTCATCAGAATAAATAGGAGATTCCTCTTTGTAGATCTTTAAGCTTCTTTTATTGACTTTGGATACATTACCCAATCCAGAAACAAAGTTTAAAGCTACAGTTTGATTTTCTCTTCTTAAACTGTTCAAACAAACATAGGCTTTATTACCATCAACAAACGCTTGTACCAATAAATCTTGATCGTTTGTATTAATTCTAACTCTAGTACCATCCACACCTTTCCAAAGGTCGTAGAAGAATCTTTTAGCCGTATAGAAATATCTAGTTGGTTTGTTGTTAACAATTGATTCTTTGTCAGGTCTCCAAAGGTTAGCACCGTAAGGTTCCCAGTCGTTTGCTTCGTAGAACCAAGGAGATTTACCAGTGTTGAAAGGGATAGAGATCAACATACGGTCTTCTCTGTCCATTAGTTCGAACATCAAGTGGTTAGTGGAACGAATCGTCTGAATACTGATGATGTCAGAGTAGATGTTGTTTTCTGTTACTGGAATTCCACCATATTCTGTGATCGCGTGCGGCTTTACTTTACCCCATTTGATGTTACTGTATGTTTCAATCAAATCAAGAATGGCGATAGAATTACTACCTGATCTTTCTGTGTCGCCACCTTTTACGTTGATACCGTCATAAAGGTGAGTAGAAAAACCGTCCATATGTTCACCGGCAACATCCATGAACATCTTCATTCTCGAGTTCCAATGTTCAAAATCCCAAAGTTCTAAAGAAGGCCAAGCCGAAGAGTAACCGACTACTTTTGTATCTAGTCCTTCTTCTTTGAATGCTTTACCTATATCTCTAAAGTATTCCGCTGTTTTTCTGCGAACTGCTGCTTCAGTATATTTTCCATTTTCTGTAAACTCATCTGCATGTACGAAAGGTTCGTTTACCGGCTCGTAATAATCAGGACGGAAATCGTCTTCGTAATTGTATTTGAAATACTTTGCAGCAAACTTGCCTGCTTCATCCGTATCCATTTCCATACGAATCATAGCTGATGGGTGGTCCGTTACCACCATTTGTTTCGTCACATATTTAAAATGTGATGAATTCTTAAGTGAGTTGATACTATTGGCACCATCGACCATAATTTTATTATCAGACGGTAAACCGTTCTGAGAAATATAGTCGTTGTATCTACCAAAAGCACCCCAAAAAGAACGGCCTAAAGTTACGCCCCATTCTTTCAGGTCTTCCATGTCTTGATCTTCGTAGTCTTTACCAGGAGCCATGTGGATATTGAAGTACTTCGTTCTATCCAGCTCGGATACATCATTTAAATAACGTTGAGTTTCAAAGTCAATAGTCACTGCCGTCTGTGCTTCAACTTTGGTAGTCACAAGGATTGTAGCTAACGCCAATACCTTTGTAAAATTGATAAAAAATAATTTCATACCGAATGTTGATTAGTAATAATTCATTAATTCAAATATAGTAGTCATAATAGGGTTAGAGTGGCGAAAATTTTTGCTAAAACAGGGGGTGATTTTATTCTTCCCATGTCTACAACCACTACTTTGCTTCATAGGCCTAAATTATCAAAATTGCCTTTCAATACGTTTAGGCTGTATATGAAAAGAAGCAGAATACCATTTTATAGGTATTCTGCTTCTATTAGAGTACTAATATTTAGTTTACTGGAGGAACTTCATATTCATAGAATTTGAAATTATCGAATAACATTTCGACTTCTCCTGCATCACCACAACCTGGTTGGAAGTGAAGTTTAGCTTCTTCCCAATCCTCAGGAGCTTGTTTATCTGTAAGGATTGTTATCTTCTGCCATGTACCTTCATTTTCAGGTTTCAAGGCATCTGTACAACAACGGCCTAACCATTGTTTGTATCCATCAGACCAACCTGCAGCAGGTTGCATTCTCCAAGTCATTTCAAAGTTATTTCCAGCTGGGTTTGATACTACTTTCACCCAGAATTCTAAGGCATAAGTCTTACCTTTTTCAATCTTGAAGAATCCTTCGTTTTGACCAATTTGTGAATTCGTACCCGCATCCATTTTTACCATCAACGAGTTAGAACCCTCTTGAGCATCAGAACTAGTGTTTGATAGGTAAGTGTTTCCTTTGATGTTGTATGGATCACCAAATGGAGCGATTGTACCGTCTTCAAAGCTTGTATTTACTGTTAGTAAGTTTACTAAGAAAATATTTACGTTTTCATCTGTAAACGTGTCTAATTTCACGAAGTCAGAAGATTCTACTGTACCTACACTAGCATCGTAAGATACTGTTGCTGTTTGAGAGTTTAATAGATCTTGCTCTAAATGTAACTCAATAATACTAGCATCAGCAGGGTTTAATTGGATTGATTTAATCACTGCATCATCAGTACCGTTCACTTTAACACTGAATGCTGGAATTTGAGTTTCATCCACCACATTCATTTCTCTAGAGAATTGTAATTGTACAACACCAGGAAGGTTAGTTTCATTAGCTTCAGTCATTAGAACTGGTAAAGTTGATGGAATAACTTCGATAAAGTCAACCATTACTAATGAATCAGGACGTCCAAAAGGTTCTGCTCTCGAAGAAACTAATCCTACATCGAATTTACCCAATTTCTTGTATTGAACTTCAACAGTTTTAGTGACAAGCGATTCGTCCTCGCCTTCCAATAACCATTCAAAAGTATCAGGAGATCCCGAACTAGTGTCTGTCATTGTTACAATAGAACCCGCTTCAATAACGTACTTACCGTCTTTTACTGAATAGTTACCTTCTACTTTGGTTACTGCTATTTTAGTAGTAATGGTATCTAAAACGTTCACGATAAACAATGAATCGTGATCACGAATACCTGTAGAGTCAGGGAATTGCCATTCAATTTTTAAAGGTACATCACCCACTTCCATGAACTTTACATAAGCTGTTTCTTCATCCAAAACAGAATCGTTGTTGTTGATGAAATAATTTGGTGCAGGAATAGACCATTTTCTAGAAGAATAGCCTTTTGAACCATCTGCAATAGCAATTTGGTTGTTTACCTCTACCGTGATTTGTCCTTGGTATGAGGAGAAAATGGCTACGTCTTGGAAGTCCCCGTGAGGAACTACATCGTCTTTTTGGCAGGATGTGAGAGCAGCTGCAAACGCCATCGCTCCTACGCATATATTTTTTAGAAGTTTCATGTTCTAATTAATTTAATTGTTATTTGATGTTAGGGTTAGTTAGTGCTTCGTCTACTGGAATAGGGAAGTAATCATGTGCTAGTGGCGTGTAAGCTGCTGCACCCTCTCCATATTCTTGTAAAATTGCGGCTTCAGCGTCGTCTGCTGTTGCATAACGTAACACACCGGCTTCAAGAACAAATTCCAATTTAGATAATCTTGTATATTGCTCTTTTACTTTACCCCAACGTCTTAAATCGACCCAACGGATATCATGACCTTCAAACATTAGTTCTTTTGGTCTTTCATCCCACATGATGTGCTCCATTAAAGAGTTAGCATCGTAGTTTAATGGTTCTAACTGAAGTACGCCTGATCTAGCTCTGATTTTGTTAATCAAAGTAACTGCTTCATTTACTGCTGCATCACCTTCTAATTTAAGAATACACTCAGCATACAATAAATAAATATCTGCTAAACGAACAATTCTTTCGTTAATACCTGAGCTGTAGTTATCACCAATACCATCATTTTCGTTTTGGTGGTTTTGGAATTTTCTTAAATAAGATGCTTCACCGTTATTGAAACCTGCTTTTTCAACTTCTTTTTGATAGTAAATAGTTTCATCATCAGCTAAAGCGATAGAAGCTTCACATCTTAAAGAGTACAATCTACCTTCGTTACGACTATCTGCAGGATCCATAGGATCTTCTTTTAATTGCATTGTCATCCAGTACGATGGCATTACAACTCTCCATCCACCTGCACCACCTGGCGCCATTGTTCTTGCTCTTGTAGTACCTTCAGAACCAGTAGGACCATCTAAGTTACCTGCTGCACCAGAACCTTGCTTTTGTGTTGCTGAGAATACTACCTCAAAGATAGACTCTGAGTTGAATTCGTGCTCTGCATCAAAGTTCCAAGAAATCTCTGGAGTTAATTGATACAAGTCAGCACGATCAACGATCTTTTTGTATTCTGCTTTCGCTGAATTATAATCTTTTTCGTTGATATAAACATGACCTAAGAAACTTGTAGCTGCACCCCAAGTAGCACGACCTAAGTTTTTGTCGTCCCAAGACTCAGGAAGTTTTTCTTGTGCATGCTTTAAATCTGATAAGATTAAAGCCAAGATCTCTTCACGATCTGAAAGTGGTTTCGCGAAATCTTCTTTAGAAGTAGGAACTGTTTCGTGAAGAATAATATTACCTTGGTTATAAGTATTGAACAACCAGTAATAGCAAATACCACGAATAAAGTGTGCTTCTGCTAAATACAATTCTTTCTCTTCTTCTAACATGTCGATGTCTACAATATTCTCCAATACTTGGTTAGCACGAAGAATACCCGTATAAAGACCTGCCCACTTTTCTTTTACTACAGAAGTGTTGTCGTTAAAAGAAAGCTTTTGAAGTGCCTGAGCTCCGGCATTCCAGTTGTTAGGACGGCCAGTATCAGATCTTACAGGAGTATTTACTGCTGATGTACCACCAGTAACACCATGTCCTTGTAGTGCACTATATGTGGCCATTAAGCCTTTGAATGCATCTTCTTTAGTTTTCCAGAAGGAATCTTCTGTAATCGTATTTGGATTCTTTACATCGAAATAGTCTGTACAGCTTGATAATGTAGCTGACAAAGCAAGTCCAACGAATATTTTTGATATTAATTTCATGATTGTGAGTAAGTTTAGAATTCAAGTGATAAACCACCTCTGTAAACTGCTGAGATAGGATAGTTACCTCTGTCAACACCTCTAAGGAAGATACTTTGTGAACCTACCTCTGGGTCAAAACCTTTGTATTTCGTGAAAGTGAACGGATTCTGAGCACTTACGTAGAATCTTAAATTGCTCATTTTCATTTTGTTTAATACACTCTTAGGTAAAGTATAACCTAAAGAGATATTTTGAATTCTTAAGTATGAACCATCTTCTAAGAAGTAATCTGAGAATGTACGAGTGTTATAGTGCTCGATCTCATCTCTTGGCATTGGAATTTCCGATGTTGGGTTATATGGAGACCATGCATTAACTAATTCTGCACTTCTCTTAGTTAAGTAAGCGTAAGCTCTTGAACCGTTGTATACTTTAGCACCATAAGAACCGAATAACTGAAGACCTAAATCAAATCCTTTGTAAGCAACATTTAAGTTCAAACCAGCTTCCCATTGAGGAGTACCACTACCTTGATATACACGGTCATCTTGATCAATTACACCATCACCGTTTACATCTACATATTTCAAGTCACCTAACTGAGCAGAAGGAATTAATTCTTGATAAGCACTTAACTCTTCAGGAGTCTTAATAGTACCTTCAGTAGGAATTAAGAAGAATGAACCTGCTGTGTAACCTGGTCTTAAGAATGTAGTAGGCTCCGAGTTTCTAATTAGCATTGGCTCACCACCTGAGATTGATTCAATTGATGGTGCAAGCGATTGAACTATGTTGATGTTTTTAGTGAAAGTACCGTTAACAGTAAATTTCACATCACCAATATTGTTATTGTAACCTAAAGCGATCTCAATACCTTCGTTAGAAAGGTTACCAACGTTTTGCCAAACTCTATCGTAATTGTTTGCAGCAATTGCACCTGTCGAAGGAGGAATTTGTACCGCTAACAACATGTCTTGCTTGTCGTTTTTATAGTAATCAGTTGATAAAGTGATACGACCTTCTAAGAATTCCATATCTACACCAATGTTTTGAGAGATGTTTGTTTCCCAACGGATTGACTTATCAACGAATGTTGGAGCAATTGAACCGAACATTAAATTGTCGCTTCCTTCTCTACCTAATACATAATCTACTTGAGGAATTACGATAGATTGGTAAGGAAGATCGGCCATTAAGTTCTGAAGACCTTGTCCTGCTTTATCTGAACCAGTTTCACCGTAACCGTATCTAATTTTGAAGTTAGAAACAGTAGTTTTGATTGGCTCCCAGAATTTTTCTTCAGAGATGTTCCAACCTGCAGAAACTGAAGGGAAGATACCCCATCTATTTGACTCATGGAATCTTGATGAACCATCACGTCTAACTGAAGCACTCAATAAGTAACGGTTGTCATAAGCATACTGCACACGAGCAAGCATACCAATGTTTTTATTTTCAGAGTAGCTTTGGTCTGCAGCAGTAATTTCGTTTGCAGCACCAATAGATTGTGTATCATTACTAGGGAAGTCTCTAGCGTGGATATAACGTCTATGACCTTTTGATGTTTCAAAAGTAACACCACCTACGAATCCAACTTTATGTTTACCAAACTTTCTGTTATAGGTAGCAGTATATTCTTGGATTGTTCTTTCGTATTTGTAATCAGTGTACTTAAGATCTGCAATAGGGTTAGAAGCATTCAATAAATACTCTCCATCAGTATCGTATACACTCCAAGTAGGAGCAAAGAATTTTCTGTTATCGTTAGCTACTGAACCACCAATGTTTGCGTTTAATTTAAAACCATTGAATAACTCATAGTTAACACGAATGTTACCATTGTAACCGCTATTAGCTGTTTGGTTTGTTTGGTTTAACTTACCTACGAATCTACCCATGTTTTCTGGGTTAGCACCTGGAACAACTACATCTGTTTGACCTGGGTTAATACCTGGCAAGAATGGAGCTTGTTTAATCGCATCGTACTGTAACGCCCATGGTTCGTTGTTGGCTAAACTATTATTCAGACCCATGTTTACTTGGAACTGAAGTTTACCTTTTTTGTAAGTAGTATTTGCTCTTACTGTTTGACGAGCATAGTCAGAACCAATTAAAACACCTTGTTGGTCGAATAAAGTACCAGTGATGTTGTAAGTTAATGCATCAGAACCACCAGAGATTCTTAAACTGTGGTTTTGGATTGGAGCCATATCATTTTGAAGTTCTTGCATCCAATCTGTATCGTAGTAAAGACCTTGCTTGTTTTGATCTAGTGGGTTAAACTTACCAGACTCTTTAAACAAGTTTGTCAATCTATTGATATAAAGGTGATCGTTTGTACCTGCTACATCAATACCAGAAGTAATCTTCTGTACACCATAGTAAGAATCTAAGTTTACTTTCATAGAACCTGCCTTACCTCTCTTTGTTGTGATTAAGATTACACCAGCAGATGCTCTTGAACCATAAATCGCTGCAGAAGCACCATCCTTAAGTACCTCTAAAGATTCGATTTCTTGTGGAGAGATGTTAGGGTTAGAAGTATAAGTCACACCATCTACTACATATAATGGCTCTGAACCACCATCTTGGAATGAGGTGACACCACGAATAGTAATTGTTGAATTCGAACCAGGAGCACCTGATGCTGCTCTTACTGATACACCGGCCATTTGACCTTGTAATGCAGTACCAATATCGGAAGTAGCTAGACGATCAAGATCTTCAGATTTCACTTGAGTAATCGCACCAGTCACTTCTCTTTTCGTTTGCTCACCGTAACCAATTACGACTACTTCTTCTAAAGCTTCAGTGTCATAACCTAAAACGATATCGAATTTAGTTCTATCACCTATTGCAATA
Source organism: Flammeovirga yaeyamensis (assembly GCF_018736045.1). Taxonomy (NCBI): domain Bacteria; kingdom Pseudomonadati; phylum Bacteroidota; class Cytophagia; order Cytophagales; family Flammeovirgaceae; genus Flammeovirga; species Flammeovirga yaeyamensis. The sequence goes on from NZ_CP076133.1 coordinate 818,110, forward strand.
TCTTGAGATACATAACCAACAGATGTTATTTGTAGTACTGCATTTTTGTTGGGTACTTCAATTGTAAACTTACCGTTTAAGTCAGTAACGGTACCAGTACTTGTTCCTTTAATAAGAACGTATGCTCCAATAATTGGTAGCTGTTCCTCATCTGCAACAGAACCTTTTACTAGAAAAGATTGTGCGAACACGTTCATAGATGAGAGAAGCAGTATGAGGGTCATGATCCCCATACGACTTAGTTGCTTTGTTTTGGTAAAATAAAAACTCATAGTCTCTACATACTAAGTTTTAAAAAATTAATTCATTTGTTCATTTCTGATGATTCAAAACTAGAGCGGAATCTTTTTTTAAGTGTAGAAAAAACTATTACAATAGAGGGGGTAAAAAATAAGCTTAAATCAGATGATATAGATTGTTATAAAATATTAAAAATGCCCCCTAAAAATGTAGCTTAGTTTTGTCTAATAGTAGATTCTAAGAGATTTTTGAAATTTTTTTGGACAGAAAAAAAGTAAGTAGTTTTCATATGATAGTGTGTTAAATAATATATTTGCGAAAAAAATTCCGGGAGGAATGAAATTTTCCCCCCGCTGAGTTTATAATTTTTTTCTTGTTGTGGACAAGTAGATTTTTGTGGACAGTAATGAAAGAGCTGATTTATTGATTTTCAATCTCTTCCAATAGATTCTGATTGACTTGAGACTCCGATGCTTCCTTTAAATAAGCAGAAGGAGGAATGCCGAATTCCTTTTTAAAGCAGTTTCTAAAGTACTTCAGGTCGTTAAAACCAACTTCATAAGTCACATCACTTACACTGCAGCCCCCTAATTTCAACATTTGAGCGGCACGTTTCAAGCGAATATTACGAATAAAGCCTTTGGCTGTTTGACCTGTTAGGGCCTTTAGTTTCTGATTTAATCGAATTGGCGTTGCTCCATATTCTGAAGCCAATCTATCTACAGTAAATTCAGAATCAGAAATGTTTTCTTCTACGATAGCTACCAATTTCTTAAGGAAACGCTCATCTATAGAAGTATGTGTAATCTCACTAGGAGCCACATCCACTTTTGTTCTGAATTTCTTTTGCTGATTTTTTCTATTTTCAATCAATGAATGCATTCTGGCTAACAAAGTATCCGAGTTGAATGGCTTAGTCACATAAGCATCCACTCCATATTCGTAACCCTTCAATTTACTTGATTCAGAATTTTTTGCTGTCAACAAAATAATAGGAATGTGACATAACTGATTATCGTCACGAATATTTTTAGTGAGTTCATAACCATCCTTTATAGGCATCATAATGTCTGACAAAATCAAATTCGGCATCACGTCTTTTGCCAATTGAAGTCCTTTTTCACCATCTTCAGCCAAATAGACTTCGTATTCTTCTTCAAGTAGTCCTTTTAACAATTCACGGATAGAGTAATTATCATCCACTACTAAAATTTTAGATTTGCTGCTCACTTCCAACTCATCTTCTTCTTGCTGTAATTGGATTTCTTGAGCCTCTAAAATTTCTGCTTCTGTTTCGTTGAAGGTTTCTCCTTCATAGCTTTCTCTATTTAGTGGGAATTCTAAGAAGAAAGTAGTGCCTACATTCAATTCGCTTTCCACACGAATCTCACCGTGGTGTAAATCGACCAAACTTTTCGTAAATGCTAAACCGATACCTGTACCTCTATTCTTTGCTTTCTTTAGGTTGGAAACCTGATAGAAACGATTGAATAAGTAATCTAGTTTTTCTTCTGAAATACCAATACCTGTATCTTTCAACTTAATTTTTACTTTATCACCTTCTTGAGAAACAGAAAGTGATATTTCCCCTTTGTAAGTAAACTTAAAGGCATTCGATAGTAAGTTGTACATAATTTTTTCCAACTTATCTATATCCATATAGCCGTGAATATCTTCTGAGGTGAATTCTATTTTGAAATTAAGATTTTCATGTTCAGCAAACTCTTTAAACGAATGATACACCTGATCTATAAATGAAGACCAATTCCCTTTTGACAATTGAAGCTTCATTTGTCCTTGTTCTACTTTTCTGAAATCAAGTAGTTGATTGACCAAACGCATTAGATGCTGTACATTCTTAAAGATCATCTGATAACTCTTTTCGCGATCAGAAGCCGAAAGTGCTGCACCTTTTTTAATCAACTGCTCGATAGGAGTGTGGATTAAAGTAAGTGGCGTACGCAACTCATGAGAGATATTAGTGAAGAATTGCAGTTTTAACTGACTTAAGTCTTCTAGTTTCTCCCTTTCGAATTTTTCTAGTTCCAACTGACTCTTCTTACGTGCTGTAATCAAAGAATATCTAGAGAAGAAACCTACAGAACAGAAGAATAGTAAAACATATAATGTTTTCGCCCACCAGCTTAACCACCAAGGTGGAAGGATCTCAATATGCATTTCAATAGGCTTCGGATTCCAAATGTTATCACCATTAGAAGCTTTTACCTGAAGTACATATTCACCAGGAGAAAGGTTAGTGTATTTCGCTTCGCGGTGCTGAGCATCCGTTTCAATCCAATTATCGTCGAACCCGAGTAATTGATATTTATACTTGTTATTTGCAGAAGAACCATAATGCAAAGAGGCAAAACGGAAAGTAAAACTGTTCTGATCGTACGTCAGCTGTATATTCTTCGTAGTCTGTAAAGAAGTACTTAAAATCTTATGACCGTGGAACTCTTCTCCTAATTGAATGTCTTTATTTAATACCTTTAGGTTGGTGAAAATAACATTGGCAATAGTGTTATCGTCAATGATTTCATAAGGCTTAAACATATTAATACCATTAACACCACCGAATAATAATTCACCATTATTCATTTTTAGTGCCGCTAATTCACCAAACTCATCATCTTGTAAGCCATCTGAAACATCAAAGTTTTTGATTTCTCTAGTTTTAAGATTGATTTTACTAAGACCTTTATTGGTCGCCACCCAAAGGTTACCATAATCATCTTCCAACATCGATTTGATTACATTACTTGGAAGACCATTTTTTGAGGTCAACTTATCAAAGCTATAATCTTTGTTGATGATATTCTTTTCTGATATAATATTGATGCCGCCACCCATGGTTCCGGCCCAAATCTCTCCATTTGATGCTTCGAAAACAGGAATGACATAATTATAATTAAGACTCTTAGGATCGTTTTTCTTCGATTGAAGAATCGTAAACTTAGGATAATCCTTTAGCTTTTCTTCTTTATCTAAAATGATTAAACCTTTATTGGTTCCGATCCAAAGACTACCTCTTTTATCAATAGTTAAACTTCTGATAATGTCGATCACCTCATCGTCTCTATCGATAATTTGTGGGTACGACCATTTCATTTTTCCATTTTCTTCTACACCTCTTACCAATCCGCCACCATAAGTAGCCAACCATAAAATGGAATCGCCATCACTCTTGAGAGCAAAAGTGGCATTACTGTTTTCTTTAGGGTGGAAAACACATTCTTCAAGATGGTTTTCTAACTGATCTAATCGATCTTCTTCAATAGCCAATGTCTTTAATGGGTAACCCACGCCAAGTACAATTTTGTCTTTCCAACGATCGACCGCATATACTATATTTTGACCTTTTTTATTGAGACCGACACCTATTTCAGTCACTTTGCCGTTGTCGACAATGTTTAGTCCACCACCTTCAGTACCAACAAGTAATCTACCGTTTTTGTCTTCGAAACAGCCCCTAACCTTATTATATGTAAGATTGTATTCTTCGTCTCCTTTCTTTAAATGCTTGAACTTCTTTCTTCTAGGGTTGTATTTATTGATACCACTACCGTTGGTGCCGATCCAAACAACCCCTAAGTTATCTTTATATAAACAGTTAATGATGTTCGCTCCAAAACTTTCTGTATTGTCACTATTAAAGTGATTATCTACTTGAAGCTGTTTTCCGATAACATTCCATTTCAATTGATACAAGCCGGCACCTGTTCCAGCCCAGAAAATACCATCATCGTCTTTGGTTAAACTTTCTGATTTGATATCAGATACTTTGCTAAAAGAATAACTTCCCGAATCGTTATTATCGATAGTTAAATGATAAATACCATCAAAATAAGAGACCATTAATCCATTTTTTCCTTCAACAATAGCTTGAACACCGTTATCATGTGATTTTTTAAAACTTTTGAACACTCCAAACTTTTGAGTATCCGAAGGAGTAACAAAAATCTGAAGGCCTTTTTTACTTCCTACCCATAAGTTGCTTCTATGGTCAACATATAGACTCGTTATGTGATTAGAAAGAATGCTTTCGTTGTTGTGTGGATTATGATAGAATTTATTGACCGAAATAGCTTCTTTGTCGGTAAATTCATGTTTAATACAGTTTAGCCCTCTCAAGTTACCAAACCATATATTACCATGTCGGTCCGTGACAAGTTTAACAACATTATTGCTGGTAAGGAGTTTAGAATTGCCCTTGGTGTTCGCAAAGAAAGTAAACTTTTCTTTGTCTTGATGATACCTAAATAATCCAGCATCAGCAGAACCTATCCACAAGTTACCATGCTTATCTTCGGTAATTGTATTGATAAGGTTGGAGGGTAGATCATGAGTATCCATTCTGAAATTTTTAAACTCATAACCATCAAAACTAGAAAAACCATCGTTGGTACCTATCCAAATCAGGCCAGACTGATCTTGGTAAATACAATTGATATCGTTTTGTGATAACCCTTGTTTTGTTGTAAAATGATCAAAGACTATATCCTGGAAGGTTGCGTAAGCTGTATTCCAGAGACTAGTTGTTAATGTAATGAATAAGAGGTAGACAAGACTCTTAGACATCTTCGATGTTAGTAAATTCATTTATTTCTCACTTATATAATAATAAATCAAATCAAAAAGATCCATACTCAAGTAATAGAATGGTATTGAAAAGTATTGATAAGAAGTCTGTAATTCAATTTTTTGGGGGGAAGAATGAAAATACCCCCTTCATTTGCTTAAAAATTTACACTTAATAAGAGCAATTTAATCAAAAAGTTCGCATTCACACAATATTGCATAATAATAGTACGCGGTGTTATCGATATTTTCTAACATTTATTATTTCTGTTGAAATACGGAAACAGAAGTGATATCAAAAAACTAAGGATTCTTTGCTCTTTTATTTCTGTTGTTAAAAAAATTATGCTTTAAACTACGATAAATGACCAATTTGAAATTCTAACCCCTCTATTCGTTTAGTTAATTTCCAAGTACTAATTACTCAGCTAATAAATTTGAGACATATCTAAGATTTCTTAACAACACAATAGAAATTGAATGAAAAAAGATGTCTGTGACTACTTATTATTTATAGGCGTATCAAATTATATAGAGTATGAAAAATGTATTAATTATTATCGCAGCTTTCTTTATAGTTGGTTGTTCCGTACAAAGGGATAATAAGCAATCGAATAAAGAAGTTTTTACAGCTGACTGGGAATCTCTTCAACAATACGAAGTACCAACTTGGTTTCAGGATGCTAAATTAGGAATCTTTATCCACTGGGGTGCTTACTCAGTTCCCGCTTATGGATCGGAGTGGTATCCAAGGTTAATGTATATGGACAGTGTGGAGTGGACTCCAGATGGTGAAGCCCAAAAGATCGGAGCAACAGCCATTAATAAATACCATGAATCTCATTTCGGGACATTGGATAAATTCGGTTATAAAGATTTTATCCCAATGTTTAAAGGCGAAAACTTTGATGCTCAAGAATGGGTACAACTTTTTCAAGATGCAGGAGCGAAGTATATTGTACCTGTAGCTGAACACCACGATGGTTTTGCCATGTATAAATCGAAACATACACGATGGAACTCTGTAGATATGGGTCCTCAAAAAGATATTTTGGGTGAACTAACTGCTGAAGCTAGAAAGCAAGACATTAAAATTGGAGCATCATCGCATTATGCTTTTAACTGGAATTACTTTACTTACAAAAAAGGATTTGATACGATGGATCCTGAATACAGCGATTTGTATAGTAAGCCGCATGATCATTATGCACCAGCATCACAAGAATTTTTATCGCACTGGTGGGATAGAACAGTAGACATTATTGATGCTTACCAACCAGACATTTTATGGTTCGACTTCTACATTGATAGAGAAGAATTTATGCCATACCATCCAAAATTAGCCGCTTACTACTATAATAAAGGTATCGAGTGGAAAAAGGATGTAGTATTGCAAACGAAGAACTTTAAGAAAGTAACTTTCCCAGAAGGAACACATGTATTGGATATCGAAAGAGGTAAAATGTCGGATATTAATCCAAAAGTATGGCAAACGGATACTTCAATTGGTAAAAACTCATGGGGTTATGTAAGCAACTGGGAAACAAAAGATGCCAATACAATCATCGACGACTTAGTGGATATTGTAAGTAAAAATGGTTGTCTATTACTTAACGTAGGTCCAAAAGCAGATGGTACTATTCCAGATGATCAAAAAGCAATTTTATTAGAAATTGGTCAATGGTTAAAAGTAAACGGAGAGGCTATCTATGGTTCAAGACCTTGGAAGATATATGGAGATGGCCCAACGCAAGTTGCTACAGGTCACCATACAGAAGGTAAAAACAAAGATCTTACAGCAGACGATTTCAGATTCACAACGAAAAATGGAAAGCTTTATGCCATTTCTATGGATTGGGCTAGAAACGGAAAAGTAAAAATTCCTCATCTTCAAAAAGGATCTGAATATTTAACTGCTTCTATTAAAGATATCAAGTTATTGGGTGTGGAAGAGGATTTAAAATGGTCGCAAAATGAGGATTATCTAGAGGTGATGTTACCTTCAGAAAAGCCATGTGAGCATGCATTTGTCTTCGAAATTGCGTTCGATAAAACAAACAATCCATTATAATTTAAGCTATCTGATGAAAAAGCTGTAATTCTAATTTGAGTTGCAGCTTTTTTTTAATTCTAAGAAATACAAACAGAGGATTAACATTCTTCAATCAATTAGAAAACATAAAAACCTTTTTAAACAAGACATAACAATGAGAACAACTATACTAATTTTATCATTGATGTATTCTTTTGTGCTTACGGCACAGGATAAAGCAAAAGTAACCTTCGATCCATCGACAAAAATGTCTTATGATGGGGTAACAAAGTTTGAGCGTAAAAACTTTATCAATGTTCACACTACTTATGAGCATATCCCTCAGCAATTTAGAAAGGAGTTGTACGAAGAGTTAGGCGTATCCGATGGTCGATCATTTGGCTTAGGGACACCATCAAATAAATTGAGTGGAACCAACCATAAACACCCTGGAACGTTTTCAGAAAAAGCTTTAAAAGCTGAGATGAAGGAAATAGCTGCCAATTCAACTCCAAGAAAGTTCGAAGATGAAATCATTGTCACTTCTCACCCTGGATCTTATTTCCCTGTAGGTGAATTTGTATTGGAGAAGAAGAAGGAACAATTGGTAGGAATTCCTGCTATTGAAGAATATTTTCAACAAAGATTAAGAGAGTCAACGTACAGAAAAGGGTATATCGAAATATTGAATGAACCCTTTGTACACGATAGAGATATGCATACTTCGGTAGATACAATTATCGATATGTTTAAATATACAGCAAAAGCGATTCATCAAAAGTACCCTCAAGCAAAGGTGGGTGGTCCCGGACATGCTTGGCCAGCCTATGAGTTAAACGACTTTCAGATTTGGAAGGAGCGAATGGGTAAATTCATTGAGGTTGCAGGAAATGATATGGACTTTCTATCGGTTCACCTTTACTCAACGTATTATGACGATAAAGCAAGTTACCGAGCGGGTGCCAATGCAGAGGCCATACTTGATATGATTGAAGCTAAGTCATTACAAGTTACAGGTACTATTAAGCCATTAGTGATTTCAGAATATGGTTCTGGTTTTAAAAAAGGGACCAACATTGTACAAGCTTATTACAAAGAAAGAGATTGGTATGTGATTCATGGAGTGAACTCTAAAATGATGCAATTTATGAATCGACCTCATCGAATTGTAAAATCCGTTCCTTTTATATGTGGTAGAGCCGATTGGTACGATAATGAGCATCCATACCCTTGGGTACTTTTCCACAAGAAAAATAATGAATATCAGAAAACGGAATTGATTAAGTTTTATCAGTTCTGGAAAGATGTAAAAGGAGAGTATGTATTTATTCAATCGGACCATGCCGATGTTCAGACAGTAGGATTTAGAGAAGGCAACAAAGTTTTTATCTGTTTGGATAATCTAGAAGATAAAACGATCGATGTTGACTTAGCAGGAACAGGATTTAAACATCAAAAAGCTGAATTAAGAAGAATTTATAGCGAAGGGAATGGACCAATTTTATCTCAGCAGCCTATAAGTGATATATCAAAAATTACCTTGAGCTCTGATGAAACCGCCATTTTGATTTTGGAGCTAAATGATGATACTGATGAATTTTCATCCACTATTAAGTTGACTGAGCAATACCATCCGGAAACCATTCAAAAAATCGGGCAACAAGAAAAAGAATATCAATTTGATGTAAACCCAGACGAATTGGTTTTTGTCGATCTTCATTTGGGTATTGCTAGACCTATCGCAGAAGACTTTTTACCTATCGTGAAATTAAATGGTCAAAAAATTTCGGTCAGTAGAAACCAGATGGGTCGAACACAAGATTTTAAAGAACTTACTTTTGAGAATGCATTGGAACCTAAGATTAAAAGACCGCAACAGCAAAACTTCTTTGGGGTACACAAAATAGCTTTGCCTAAAGCACTTTTGAAGGAAAAAAATGTGCTATCTCTTTCTTTTGAAAAGGGTGAAGGGTTTATATCTACGGTGAAGGTGGTGCAGGGGCATCAGAGTGAAATGAACCAGTAAATAGAGAGTTTTAAAGGTAATGTCAGATCTTAATAAAGAGAAAACATTACCTTTTTTTTGACTTTCTACTCAACATCAAATTTGTAAATGGTTAATATATAGGTATTTAAATAAAAAGGAGGGTAATCAATGAATAAAAGAGGGGTATTTGATACATATCTACCTTTGTTCAGTAATTATCGAGTAAAAGAAATGTGCTTATTTATTACGTGTAGTTATTTTTGTAATCGAAATGAATAATATAAATCAGATTTGACTATTCAATAACAACTAATAAAAAAGAGACTACCAAATGAAAAGATTTTTTTTACTATTCATCAGTTTAATACCAGCACATTTATTTGCACAAAACATCATTGATGTAAATATAGATGTAAAACACTCGATTGAGGGTTTCTCTGAATTTGACAGAGATAAGTATGTGACTATTCACGCTGGCATGCGTGAAGGGGATTGGGACAATGCAGCCTCAGATCCTACGGACATCAGAAATGACTTATTAAATAATAAGAACGTATTTTTAGGTAGAGATACCGGACATATCTCATGGATATTAAGAGGTGTGGCTAAACAAGATCCTAATCGCCCAGGTTTTGCCGATACTACCTTTTTGGCACAAGAAGCCGTAAGCTACAGAAATAAATATAGTACCTACAGCGACTATGCTCACAAAAATAAGTCGTGGGTTTTAGGTGCACAACTACATCCATTTTGGCCTGACGGTCAGAAAACCAATTTAGGTTGGGCGTTATCTCAAACAGATACAGAAGAGGAGCCTTTAGGAACTGCGACAGGTGAGTATATCGCTCATTACATCAAAGAGTTTTATAAAGACCAAAACGAAGAGGAAACACCTAAGTATTTTGAGGTGATCAACGAACCGGTGTGGCACTTGGTGGATTATGGAAGCACAGATATCAAAAAGATATTCGAGTTCCATAACACTGTGGCAAGAGAGATTCGTAAAGTAAATGGCGATAAAGTTGAAATCGGTGGATACACCACTGCTTTCCCTAATTTTGAAGAGCAAAACTTTAAACGTTGGGAAGACCGTTGGAATACATTTATGGATATGTGTGGAGAGGAAATGGATTTCTGGTCGATTCACATCTATGATTTTGCTTCTATTAATGGTGGAAAAGAAATGCTTCGTAAAGGAAGTAACTTGGAGGCAACGATGGACATGATGGAACATGCCTCTTGGAATAAGTTTGATGAAGTGAAGCCTGTGATGATCTCAGAATATGGCGGACAAGCGCACGACTTCTTTAAACAACCTTGGACTCCAGAAAGAGATTGGTATCTGATGCGTTCAATGTCATCTCAGACTATGACGTTTTTAGATCGTCCTCAAGCGATTAATAAAGTGATTCCTTTCTGGGTATTGAAAGCAGAATGGGGTAGAGATTCCGAAGGTTACCCTTATTTACACCGTTTACTTCGTCAGAATGATGAGTTGGAAGGATCAACTGGCAAACATTGGGTGTACGGAGAAGTAATTAAATACTACGATCTATGGAAAGATGTTCAAGGAACAAGAGTCGATCATTTATCAAATAATTTGGACATACAGACGGATGCCTACTTAGATGGCAATGTGTTGTATTTGATCATCAATAACTTGAATCAAAATGATGAAATTATACGACCTAATATCATTGGATCAGATACGAATCCGATCACTTCAGTAGAAGTTCGACATTTGTTTGCCATTGACGATATTCCACAGATCACAAATAATGTCTTTAATGAGGTGCCAGAATCATTTTCTTTAGGAAGTGAAGGTACTTTGATTCTTGCTTATACTTTCCAAAATGAAGTAACCATTGATCAATCATCGACAGAGTCGAAATACTTTGCCACTACTTATTACCAAGAGATTGCTGGAGGGACGCCTTTAGAGTTTTCGATTCCGAATGTAACAGTAGAAGAGGAAGGTGAAGCCGTATTGAGAATTGGTATAGGTAGAGATCATGGGAAGTCGCTTTTCCCTAAGATTAAGGTGAACGGAACAGAAGTGGATGTGCCTAATAATTATAGAGGAGACGATCAGAAAGACAAGGATAGATTCTTCGGAGTTTTAGAAGTTCCTGTACCTTATGAATTGATCGAATCAAGCAATAATGTAAGTGTTGAATTTTCTGATGCAGCGGGTCACATCAGTAGTGTCTCTTTGAGGGTGTATAATTTTAGTAGACCTATCGAAAGATCTTTTGATGGCATTGATCCTCCAACGGGAATTCTTCCAGAGGAAGTATCATTAATTAAAATGTATCCGAATCCGTCAAATGGTCAGGAGGTAAATGTACTTACTCCAAAAGCAGCTACTTATATTAGAGTATTTGATATTATTGGAAACAATGTATTTGAAATAAATCAGCCAGAAAGTGAATTTAAAATACCATCAAATGTATTGAAAAGAGGAATGCATTTGGTACAATTTAACTTTGATGGTGTGGTGGTCACTAAGAAATTGCTAGTGAACTAGGCAAAAAATAAAAGCTATCGGGGTGGTATTGTCCAGAAAGAGGGTAAAAAAAGTTTTTGACCCTATTATAGTGATTTTGTCTATGTATTATCTGCCATAGAAAAGGTAATTTTAAGCTATATCCCATTATCCAATTTCTGATTGAGTGATGGGATATAGATGATTATAAATTTTTTTATTATTTGGAACATGAAAAAGATCGTCAGTTTTGGAGAGCTTTTAATTAGATTGTCCTCTCCTGGATACCAGAGACTAACGCAAACTAAATCATTAAATATAGATTTTGGTGGAGCAGAAGCAAACGTAGCTGTATCCTTAGCACAGTTTGGAGATAATGTTTCTTATGTTACTCGTGTGCCAGAAAACGATATGGTAACCAGTGCGATTCGTCATTTAAATAGCTTTAAAGTAGACACAGACGATATCCTTTTTGGTGGCGACCGAATGGGCTTATACTATTACGAAAATGGTGCAGTCGGTAGAGCTTCAAAGGTGGTGTACGATAGAAATTATTCTTCTACGGCAACCATGAAAAAAGGAATGTTCGATTGGGATGAAATCCTGAAAGATGCCGATTGGTTCCATTGGTCTGGAATTACGCCAGCCGTATCTGAGGGAGCAACAGAAGCGTTAAAAGAAGCATTGGAATTTGCTCAGGCAAAAGGTTTAACCATTTCTATGGATTATAACTTTAGAGGCAACCTATGGAAGTGGGGAAAAGAAGCCGATGAAGTAATGCCAGAATTGATGCAATACAATCACGTAATGTCGGGAACTCACCCAGACGTGGATGTATTGGCAGGGCCTATTGATGATGAGCTTTTTAAAATTGAAGGTGATAAAATCATGAAGGAATACCCTAACTGTAAAGTAGTGGTATTTACTTCTAGAGGTGTTGTTTCAGCATCGCATAATACATGGAGTGGAGCACTTTATGATGGAGAAAAAGTATATCGTTCTACTCAATATGATATCACTCATATTATTGATAGAGTAGGTGGTGGCGATTCATTTATGGCTGCACTTATTTATGGTTTAAGAAACCTAGGTGGTCCTCAAGAAACAATTGATTTTGCAGTGGCAGCATCAGCAATTAAGCACACTGTAGAAGGGGATCAAAATATCTGTACAGTAGACGAAGTACAGACTTTTATAAAAACTAACGGAACAGGAAAAATACAAAGATAATCATGAAATTTTCTAGAATAGAAGTAGCCTTAAAGATGAAAGAAGTAGGAATGGTACCTGTTTTCTATCATCAAGATGTAGAAGTGTGTAAAAAAGTGTTGAAAGCTTGTTACGATGGCGGTGCTCGTGTATTCGAGTTTACAAACAGAGGAGACTTCGCTCATGAAGTATTTGCTGAATTAGTGAAATTCAGAAATACAGATATGCCAGAAATGGCGATGGGAATTGGTAGTATTTATGATGCAGGTACGACAGCATTGTACTTACAAATTGGTGCTGACTTTATCGTATCTCCAATTCTTAATGCAGATATGGCCAAAGTATGTAACCGTAGAAAAGTATCTTGGTCACCAGGCTGTGGATCTCTAACAGAGATTTCATATGCAGAAGAATTAGGAGCAGAGGTAGTAAAAATCTTCCCAGGCGCACAAGTAGGTGGTCCAGATTTCGTGAAAGCAGTAAAGGGTCCTCAACCTTGGTCGAGCATTATGCCAACAGGTGGTGTGAAACCAGAAAGAGAAAACTTAGAAACATGGATCAAAGCCGGAGTACACTGTGTAGGTATAGGCTCACAGTTGTTCAAAAAAGGCGATGATGGACAATATAATTTAGATCAAATTACCTCTCAGGTAAAAGAGGTACTTCAGATCATTAAAGAAATACGTTAACCTGATTTATGACTTATTGGACAAATAACAAGGTTAAAAATATAGTTAATTTATTTTATAAACGTCTTCTGCATTGTGGAGGGCGTTTTTTTAATACCCAAACCTCACCAAACAATGCCACAAATACTTCAACATCTGTAAGTTCTTATGAGTTTTATTCATCTGCTTCCCAGCTTCACCCAAAACAAACGCATTAACTTTCCCATCCCTCCCAATTTTCTTAGCAAAAGCAGGAACTTCTGGACCTCTAAAATCCGAAGGAAAATCCTCCACACGAAGTTCGGGGCCTTTGTGCCAAATTAAATCGATATCAAATTTTTTGGATAGTGTTTCTAAGTGGTTACCTATTGATGTTCCAAAAAATGAATCGTCAGCAATAAGAGCATCAACATCTTCTTTTAAATTTAGATCACCATGTATTTGTGCCTCTATGTAAAAGTCTAGATTCTTAGAAGGCGGATTGAAATGGAATGCTTGCGGTAATTGTTTGTTCGTTTGTGAAAAAAAGTCTCTCACCTTATTGTGGGATACTCCTAAAGCAGTGCCTCGAATGGATAGGTCTTTTAATAAAGCGGTATTGATGAATTCAAACTCATGGATAGTGCCTAACTCTTTTGGCGATTCATAAGTGTCTCCATAAGAAAAAGTAGCTCTATTTTTAATTTCAGGTTTCAGTAGAAAATAACAAGAACCAAATCTTGGAGAGGGGCCGTCTTTTGCCAAGTTGAAATGCAATGCTCCATATTTTGGCCGTTCTGTAAAAGGTGTATTTTGATAAGATCCCTTAAAGATATGATCCTCCCATTCCTCTCTTGCACCACCCTTAAATGCAGTCACACTACCTGAAGAAACTTGAGTTTCGTATTGATTCTTATATTTCCCTGAAGCAATCATTCCTTCAATGATGAGTGCTTGGTCAGAAGTGTATCTGTCAGGATGAAAATGTATACCAATACGGGAAAATCTCTTGAGTTTATCACAATATTCGTCATATACTTTTTGATCGATACCCGATTGATATAATATCATATCTCTTATCTCAAGGTATTTATCTTGATGTATTTTGGTGTATTCTGACACCGCATTGATGGCCGATTTTTGTAATTTTGTTAAACTCATTTTTAGGTTAGTCAAACTGAAAATGCCTTTGTGTTATCTTTCAAAAATAGCACTTTATTATCTACTTTATTCATTAGGTTTTATATCAAATAGAAAAATAGATAGGTTAAAAAACTCATACAATAATTTTATATATTCACAGATACATCTCCACCAATGATTTTTTATTACTTGAAGTTGATTATTACGTCTTAGTTATTCAACATGAAACTTTTTATACTAATACTATTATTTTTCTTACAGCTTCCTTCCGACTTAGAAGTTCCCACATTCGAATTAGAAGTGAAACATCCTGGTATCAAAGAGGGGAATCAAGTGATTGGAATTGTTGAAAATGATCAGCATCAATATTCAACGAATGTGGCTTCTGTGATTTGTTACACTAACCAATGTAAGATCATTACAGTGACTTTAGAATGGGATATGTATAGTGATTTTAAGAAATTAATCATTCCCAAAGACCAACAGCTTGAAAAATATGTTGATGGTAAAGCGATGGATTTTGATGCGGCCGATTATCGAAAGTTGAATGAAATTCTACGAGATCCTTTTTCGAAGTTAGGAGGTTTGACGTATGAAGATTTACAAGTAAAAGAAGACGATTTAGATGGATATTCTGGTGCTACAAGAGAATTTATTACCGATAAAGATGTGGTGGTGGGAGCGACACTTTCTTGTTTTACATTATGGCATTGGGTGAATAATGAAAAAATTAAAAATGAACTGAGAAACAGAACTGTTCATCAATTCTCTGAAGAGGATATTAGAGCGGTGATCCAACAACCTACTGATAGGACAAACCATTTATTGTTGGATATTTTTAATCAGAGAGCCTTTGATATATCAGATTACTTCCTCTATTTCTTAGATCATACAGATAAGGTTTTTGCCGATGAATTAAAATTGATTTTAAAACAGATCAATTACGATCAAAAAATAGCATTACTCGACGCCACCAATAAGCAACAAAATCGATTACTGATTTTAAATAATCTTTTTGATACAGAAACATATCATGAAGAAATAATAGATAAAGTAAAATTTGATGATTTCAATGAGGTGAATGCATTCATCGATTACCTCACCACACAAGAAATATATACAGAAGATATCACCGAAAAATTGCTGGACAAATTGAGCATTCCAGATGTGGTGATAAGCCGATCAATATACTGGTATCTGAAAGGAAATGTACTTACGAAACCTCAGAATAAAGTCTTGAAACGATACGAAAGAGCCAATAAGCAATATCTATAATGTTTTAATGATTTGATAATGTGTCTCTGAACAAATTATTTACCCATACATACAGCCATCCATTTTTTTAATAGGACTTTTACAAAATGACAAACAATACGAGTGGAATGAGAATATTACAAACCGTCATTTTAGGACTATCCTTATTATGTATTACTTCTTGTAGTCATAAGGAAAAAGAAAACAAACTAGAGAAACCAAATATCGTTTGGGTGATGTTGGAGGACATTAGTCATGACTTTGAATGTTATGGAATGCCTGCCGTAAAAACACCTACTTTTAATGCCTTAGCAGAAGAAGGAACGTTGTATTATAATTGTTATGGGACAGCATCAATTTGTTCGACCAACCGATCTGCTATGATGGTCGGTGCCCATCAGCGATTGACCAATACGCATCACCACAGAAGCAATAGAGAAGAACCACTAGCATCGCCTTTCCAACCATTCACTTATTTATTAAAACAACAAGGATATACTAACGTCTTAGGCCATAAAAATGTAATGAAAAAAGGCCGTAAGATTGATGTGAATTTCAAGCACAAACCTATCGGGAAATGGGAAGAAGACTACGGACTTTTTGATAAGTTCGACGAGTTCACTGCAGAAGATCAACCGTTTTTTGCACAGATTCAGTTAGCCGTAACGCATAGAGGCGATTGGTGGACAGAAGTGAGAGAACAATCGGAACATCCTGTAAATCCTGCAGAGGTACAACTACCGCCGGAATATGCCGATCATCCTGCCATTCGTTTGGACTGGGCCAAATATTTAGATCAGGTCGAGTACGCTGATAACGAGATGAAAATGTTGATCGAGGAGCTAAAAGCAAAAGGAGTTTACGATAACACTGTCATTATTGTGATTGGCGATAATGGTCGTTGTAATATTAAAGGTAAAGGTTATTTGCACGATCCTGGGTCAAGAATTCCTTTAATCATCAAGTGGCCAGAAGGTTATGAGCATGATAAAGAATCTCAGCAGATTATTGCAAGTACAGATATTACCGCTACAATTTTAGATATCGCAGGTGTTGAACTTCCAGACTACTTAACAGGACAATCGTTTATTGATGAAAATTTTGATCGTAAAAACGTGTATTCATACAGAGGTTTATGGGATGAAATTCCTGAGCAAGTAAGCTCAATTACGGGAGAACGCTTTAGATATATCAGAAACGATAAACCAGAAATTCCTTACGATGCACATCAAGGGTATTTGGAATGGTACAGACCGGCAGTACATGTAATGCGATCTTTAAGTGAAGAAGGAAAACTAAACGAGATACAGCAACGTTGGTTTGAGCCAACAAAACCTCAAGAAGAGTTGTACGATTTTATTAATGATCCTTTCGAGACACATAATTTAGCGAACAATCCAGAATACAAGGACGTCTTAAAGCAAATGCGTCAAGAAACATTGGAAATGGACCAACAAATGTCGCCAGTATCTAAAGTTTACGATCCTAAAATTGTTCCTGGTTTGGCTCCTGTGAATTTTGTGAAAGAACATTATCCAAAAGAGTATCAAAGAATGCTTGATGGAGAAGAAATTGGCTACAAAAAATATTCAAAATTATACAAAAAGCACTTAGCTAAAGAGAAATCAAAATCAGTACAGTCAAAATAGAATATTATATTATAGTTAGAATCAATTGATGTGTGACTTGTATTATAAAGTTGAAAAAATACCTCTTACTCGGAGGTATTTTTTTTGTCCTAAATTTTTATAAAACCTGAAAGGATGGCGGTAAAAAGTTACTTTTTGATAAAGAAAAGCCACATATTGACGAATAGGTACATTTTTTAGATGTAAATAGACAAATAAAAAAGAAGCATAATAGACCTTTGTGTACAACATTTAAAAGGAATGAAAATGATAAAACATAGTTTACTTTTCCTATTTTTTTTAGGAGCAATGAGTTGTACAACTGTACAGAAAACACAGGAGTCAAAGGAAAAGCAACCGAATATAGTTTTACTATTTGTAGACGATTACGGTTGGTCTGATTTAGAACATAGAAACGAGACGTTTAAAACGCCTAATATTAGTCAGCTAAAAACGGAAAGTATGGAATTTACAAGAGCGTATATTCCAACTCCAACATGTAGCCCAAGTAGAGCATCTATGGTGACAGGTAAAGAGGCGGCTCGATTACAAATGCCGCGTCATATTCCACACGAACATGCGGACGGATCGAACACTCACGAATTCCATAAATGGGAAATTGACCCAGTAAGAAGAGGTTCTAAAAACTGGCTTCCATTGGAAGAAGTAACCTATGCAGAAAGAATCAAAGACTTTGGTTACTATAGTGCTTTTATTGGTAAATGGCACTTAGGTCACGAGCCTTATCACCCGATTCACCAAGGATTCGATGAGCAAATTGGCGTAAGTAACTTCGGTCATCCGAAAAGCTATTATCCAAAGTTCTTTAAAGACAATAACGCTTATACAGAATTTGATGATCAAGAAGGAGTTTATCTAACAGATGTGATGACGGACACGACAATTCACTTCTTAGAGAACTACGATAAAGATCAACCTTTCATGCTTTCGGTTTGGTATTATACTGTACACGGACCTCATATTGGTAAGAAAGAATTGGTACAAAAATACTTGGACCAAGGGATGACAAAAAAATATGCAGAGTACCATGCAATGGTAGAATGTATGGATATTTCAGTAGGTAAGATTATGGCTACATTGAAGCGTTTAAATATGGATGATAACACCATGGTCATCTTAACTTCGGATCAAGGTGGTTATTTCGAGAACCTTCCGTTATCAGGCGGAAAGAGACAGAATACTTTGGGTGAAGGTGGTGCAAGAGTGCCAATGTTTATCAAGTACCCGAATAAAGTAGAAGCTGGATCGGAATGTAACACGCCAATTCAAACTATTGATATCTTCCCTACAGTAATGGAGGTAGCATCAGGTAAAAAATACACAGATGATAATATCCAAGGTAAGAGTATCATGCCATTGCTTCAAGGTAAAGAAATGGAGGAAAGAAACTTGTACTTCATGCGTTCTTACGAAGACCAATATGCTGCGATTATGAACGGCGATTGGAAGTTGAAGAAATATCACTCAGGAAAATTCGAACTATTTAATGTAGTAGAAGATATCTCTGAAAAGAATGATTTGATCAACGCAGAAGCTGAGGCAGCACGTGTGGATAAAATGAAGAAAGAATTGCAAGAGTGGGAAGAAGAGGTATATGCAGGTTGGAAAGAAGTAACTGATGATAACTCTTACTTATACCTTCTACCAAAGAGCAAGAAGAAAGAAAAAAAGAAGCTAGAAGCTAGCAAATAAACATACTTTTCGATAAAGATTGTAAAGAGGTTGTCTCATGTTTTTTGAGTCAGCCTCTTTTTTTATACCCACCAAAACTTCGTAAGAAGAGGTAGAGGAATTCGTATTGTGTCTGTTTTGGGTTCAATACATAAAAATACACACTCCAAAAAAGCGGATATTATGTAGCTAACAGCTTAGTTTCTTGATGTTTGTCTTTGTGGAGACACAATTTATACACACAGGATCACTTTAAATCAATCATCAAGACATCTTTGTATAGTCATTCAAAATGAAATTCAAATGAAGTACTTACTTATTATTGGGATACTTTTTTCATCCCTATCACTTTTTGCTCAGCAAAGAATTAACTTCAATGAGCAATGGAAATTTAAATTAGACGATCAAACTGGCGCAGACAAAACCAACTATAATGATAAAGATTGGAGAAATTTAAACCTGCCTCACGATTGGAGTATCGAAGGAGAATACAACGAAAATCATCCGATGGGTGATAAGTGTGGTTACCTTCCTGCCGGTATTGGTTGGTATAGAAAAACGATTCAAGTACCAAAAGAATGGAAAGGTCAGTCGGTACACATCACTTTCGATGGCGTATTTATGAACTCTACGGTTTGGGCGAATGGAAGAAAATTAGGTAACCGTCCTTTCGGGTGGATTACTTTTGAATATGATATCTCTAAAGAGGTAGACGAAAATAATGAAATCACTTTTGCAGTTCGAGTGGATAACGATTTACAACCGTCTGCAAGATGGTATACAGGATCGGGTATTTATGCGAACACATGGATTGATGTAAAATCCAAACTTCATGTACCAATGTCGGGTATCTTTATCAAAACGGAACAAGATGAAGTGACGATCACAACAGAGATTCAAAACGATTTCGCTAAAACACAAAAAGGAAATCTAGTGACCTCTATTGTCGATGCCAATGGTAAAGAAGTAGCTGTAGCTGATTCTAAATTTACGATTGATGGGAACGGACATCAAGAAATAACGCAAAAGGTGAAAATAAAGAATCCACATTTGTGGTCTATCAATTCCCCTTACTTATACAAAGCAATAACTAAAATAGCATCCAAAAAAACGAAAGAAAATTACTCGACTAACTTTGGTGTTCGCGATGTAGAATGGAAACCTGGTGAAGGACTATTTATCAACGGTGTAGAAACAAAAATGCAAGGGGTGTGTAATCACCAAGATGCAGGAGCTTTGGGTGCAGCGGTTCCCGATAAAATTTTAAGATTCAGAATTCAGCAATTGAAGGATATGGGTGTGAATGCTATTCGTACTTCTCACAATCCTCAGACACCTCAGTTCTACGATATGTGTGATGAGATGGGAATGCTTGTGATGGACGAAATTTTTGATGGATGGCACAAAAAAGCACCCAACGATTATGGTGCTCACTTCTTCGAGGAGTGGTGGAATAGAGATCTAACGGATTGGATCAAAAGAGATCGTAATCACCCATCGATCATTATTTACTCGGTAGGTAATGAGACAAAAGGGGAGGAAGCAGCCAAAGCGTTAGTAGAAAGATGTCATGAATTGGACAATACAAGACCTGTTACTTCTGGTCACTCAGGTTCGGATCATATGGATATTTTTGGTGTGAATGGCCATAGTGAACGTAAAGGTTTCTTCGATCATTTATCGAATGACAGAGTATTTGTAGGTACTGAGAATACACATACTTGGCAAGTAAGAGGTTATTACAGAACAAAAACATGGTACAGAGATGGTTATCCATGTGTTCGTCACCAACCGTATGAGTACCCGGATTTAACAGATGAAGAAGTATTTACATACGATTGGACGACTTCCGCGAACAAAAGTAGCTATAAACAAATCTTTAATTCGAGTTACGATAACGCAATGGTTCGTCTAACATCTAGACAAAACATTGAGCAACTTAGAGACATTCCAAATTATGCAGGTTCGTTTAGATGGACGGGTCACGATTACATTGGTGAAGCAGGTTTTGTTCACGGTGGATGGCCTTTCAAAGCATTTATGGGTGGAGCAATCGACATGGCGAACTTCGAAAAGGATTTATTCTACCTGTATCAGTCGCAATGGACAAACAAACCAATGATCCACATTTTACCACACTGGACACATCCTACATTAGAGAAAGGAATTGAAATTCCAGTATGGGTATATTCCAATTGTGATGAAGTCGAGTTGTTCTTAAACGGTGCATCATTAGGTAAACAAAAACCAGGAAAATCGTGGGATAAGATGCAATGCGAGTGGTTAGTAGGTTATCAAGAAGGTGAACTGAAAGCTGTTGGTTATAAAGATGGAAAAGCGATTTTGAATGAAGTGATTAGAACTGCTGATGCTCCTGCCAAAATCAAATTATCTGTGGATGGAGAAGGTATGGCTAATACTTTGGAAGACATTGTTCAAGTTCGTATAGCATCAACTGATAAAAAAGGAGAGTTCTATCCTTATGGAGAAAATAGAAGCTTCTTTAATGTAGTCGGTGCTGGTAGAATTAAAGCTTTAGATAACGGTAGCCCGATTGATGTAGAAAAGCATTATGAGGCGACAGATAGAATTGCGTTTTACGGATTAACTAGAGCGTATGTGGAGTCGACAGATGCAGATGGCGATATCAATTTGTATGTGGGATCGATTCTAGGCGAAAAACGATTGATCACCTCAAACCAAGTGAACATCGATGTGGAGCAAATTACGCTGAGAGGAAAAGCATCCAATGGAAAAATCAGTATCTATTATACTACTGATGGATCGACGCCAACAACATCATCTAAAGAATACAAACAAGCCTTTGATATTGAATTAGGAACGACGGTAAAAGCATTGGTATTACTAGACAATAAAAAACTTTTGAGAATGCAAGAGGAGTTTGCAGCTGATGCTGGTTTCGAATGGAAAACAGTGATGGCAGCAGCCAATCCTGGCGGAGACCAAGCGGAAGACGCCGCTTTCGATGGAGTAACAATTTCTAACGAAGGAGCCAATTTTAACGGCAAAGGTTTTATCGATTACGGAAGAAACGAAGGTGGTTATGTGGAGTTCTATCAAGAAAACGACGGTAGCGAAGGGGAGTATACTTTAAAACTAAGATACTCTGCTGCTAAGAGAGATATTAAAGAGCATACGTTAACGTTAGACGTGAATGGAGAGAAGCAGGTCATTGCTTTACCATCATTCGATAACTACCGTAAGGAGTGGAGAGAATTTGAGGTGAAAGTACAATTAGGTATGGGAGCCAACACTATTCGTTTAACCGCTCTAAATGTTAATGGTTTCTGTTTAGACGAAATGAAGGCCATTTAAATCTAAGAATTCAAACTTTTAAAATATTTAATGCTGATATTTGGACGAACGTTGAGAGTCCATACACTTTCAACTTCGTCCCATCCTCAGCGATTTGGGATTTATAATTAATTAATGAGATGAAAAATTATTTTATTCTTTTCTGTTTCCTTTTGGGATTTCAATCATTCGCCCAAAAAGAAAGTGATTTTTACACTGACAAAATCAAAGACGCTAAGAAAAAAGTTGATTTGGTAAAAGACTATAAGGTCAACAATAAAGACGATCAGGACGATAGTGAGAAACTGCAAAAAGCGATTGACGATTTAACTGCTTCAAGTAAAGGTGGTGTGATCAACATTCCTGCAGGTAAATATTATTTCAAAAATGTAGTTCTTAAATCGAATGTTCATATTATCATCGATTCGAAAGCGACAATTTATGCTACTTACCCTGGTAATAACAAGAACTTTGTGATCATGTCGTTTGGCGATGAAAAGCACAGAGCAACCAACGTAAGTGTAAGATCGAACAAAGACATGTACACTGTTGATTTGAGTGTTTCTCAGAACAAAAACGTAAGAATGTTCCAATTGGCGAACTCTGAAAACTTCCTGATTGAAGGCATGAACATCTTGGATGACAATACTAAATTCAATGGAATTACTTTGGGTTATGTCAAGTACAAAGGAGAATATGTGATGCCAGAAAATGGTGTCATCAAAAACTGTCGTATCGAGAAAGCACACTACGGTTATGGATTGATTCAATCACAAGCAGCTAAAAATGTATACTACGAAAACATTTGGGGTGATGGTGGTGTAACACTTCGTTTAGAAACAGGTTTGAAGAAAATGAACGACCTTCAAGTAGGTGGTAACTTCAATATTGTAGCGAAAAACATCTATTGCCAAAACGGTAATGCTGCTTTAATGGTATCTCCTCACTCTATCCAAAACGGACACGTGGAAGCGGAAAATGTAGAAGCAGTCAACTGTGGTTTTGCAGTAAGAGTAGGTAAAGGTTATGTGTCTAAAAAACAAAAAGTAGACAACCTTAAGCCAGGTACATATGCAGGTACTTCTAAAATCACGAACGTGAAAAGTACTTACGGTACGACAGCGCAAGTAAAGTCTAAGCACTTTAGATATATGCCTTGTGAAGATCGTAAATTAATCGACGGTAAGAACCCTGACGGCGAAAGCTACAAAGCACCATCATGTGCAACGGTAGTAAACACAGCCGAAGGAAAAGGCGGTGCTGCAAAAGGGTATTGGAACATCGAAATCACTAATGTGAAATCAATCGGTTACCCTCACCAAAAGAACGATATTATGTATGAGAAAGATGCAGTGAAAGACTGTAACGAAGGGAAGTAAGCCTTTATATATTTAGCATAGAATACGAATCAGGTTAGTTTATTTTTAAAATGAACTAACCTGATTTTTTTTATGCCTATCAACGCTCTATTTCAATTTTTAACCTATTCATCTGAGTTCGACGAGAAATATTTTTCATCGAACTCAGGTGATTATTTATTGAATAAAATGTGTCTTTATTCTCTTGTGTATAAATGACTTTATATCAGCCGGTTATCTTGGTAAGAACACATAATATACACAGAGGGTCATTTTTCAAAGATGGCAAACAGATATTTGTATTGTCATCTAACATGAAATGAAATGAAGCATTTACTATTAATTTGGGGAATATTTTTACTAACGTCCCTTTCAATCCAAGCTCAAGAGAGAATAAATTTTAATGAGCATTGGAAATTTAAATTAGGCGATCAAACCGGAGCCGATAAAACCAATTTTAATGATAATGATTGGAGGAAATTAAACTTGCCTCATGATTGGAGTATTGAAGGCGACTATAATGAAAACCACCCGATGGGTGATAAATGTGGTTATTTACCTGCCGGTATTGGTTGGTACAGAAAAACAATTCAAGTGCCTGAAGAGTGGAAAGGTAAATCAGTAAATATCACTTTTGACGGAGTGTTTATGAACTCTACGGTTTGGGCTAATGGAAAAAAATTAGGAAATAGACCTTTTGGGTGGATCACTTTCCAATATGATATTTCTAAAGAAGTAGATACAAATAACGAAATTACTTTTGCTGTTCGTGTAGATAACGATGCTCAACCTTCTGCAAGGTGGTACACAGGTTCAGGTATTTATGCAAACACATGGATTGATGTAAAGTCAAAACTTCATGTGCCTATGTCGGGTATTTTTGTAAGAACAAAAAAGGACGAAGTAACTATTACTACTGAGATTCAAAACGATTTTGATAAAACGCAAAAAGGTGAATTGATTACATCTATTGTGGATGCCAATGGTAATGAAGTGGCAGTGGCCGAATCAAAATTAACTATCGGTTCAGGAAAACATCAAGAAATAACACAAAAATTAAAGATCGCTAATCCACACTTATGGTCAACTGTTTCTCCATACTTATATAAAGCAATCACTAAAATTTCTTCGAAAAAAATCGATGAAGAATATATAACAAATTTTGGTGTTCGTGATGTAGAATGGAAGCCCGGGGAAGGGTTATTTATTAACGGAGTAGAAACTAAAATGCAAGGGATTTGTAATCACCAAGAAGCAGGTGCTTTAGGGGCTGCAGTTCCTGATAAAATTCTAAGATTTAGAATCCAACAATTGAAAGATATGGGTGTGAATGCTATCCGTACTGCTCATAACCCTCAAACACCTCAATTCTATGCAATGTGTGATGAGATGGGAATGATTGTAATGGACGAAATTTTTGACGGTTGGCACAAAAAAGCGGCAAACGATTACGGGGCTCATTTCTTTAAAGAATGGTGGGATCGTGATTTAACAGATTGGATCAAAAGAGATAGAAACCATCCATCAATAATTATCTATTCAGTAGGTAACGAAACAAAAGGAGAAGAAGCCGCGAAAGCGTTGGTAGAAAGATGTCATGAACTAGACAATACACGCCCAGTTACTTCGGGTCACTCTGGTTCTAATCATATGGATGTATTTGGTGTAAATGGTCATAGTGAACGCAAAGGTTTCTTCGATCATTTATCAAACGATAGAGTGTTTGTGGGTACAGAAAATACACACACTTGGCAAGTAAGAGGTTTCTATAGAACAAAAACATGGTATAGAGATGGTTATCCATGCGTTCGTCATCAACCTTACGAATATCCCGATTTAACAGAAGAAGAGGTATTTACGTATGATTGGACAAAATCTGCTAACAAAAAAAGTTACAAACAAATATTTACTTCAAGTTATGATAACGCAATAGTTCGTCTTAATTCAAGACAAAATATTGAGCAATTAAGAGACATTCCTAATTATGCAGGTTCTTTTAGATGGACAGGTCATGATTATCTTGGAGAAGCAGGTTTTGTACATGGTGGTTGGCCTTTCAAAGCATCTATCGTTGGAGCTATTGATTTAGCCAATTTCGAGAAAGATTTGTTCTATTTATACCAATCTCAATGGACTTCTAAACCAATGATTCACATTTTACCTCACTGGACACACCCTACTTTAGAGAAAGGAACAGAAATTCCAGTTTGGGTCTATTCTAATTGTGATGAAGTGGAATTGTTCTTAAATGGTCAATCTTTAGGAAAACAAAGCCCTGGAAAATCATGGGATAAAATGCAATGTGAATGGCTAGTAGGTTTCCAAGAAGGCGAACTGAAGGCAATTGGTTATAAAGACAGAAAAGCAATTGTTAATCAAGTAATAAGATCAGCAGATGCTCCTTCTCAATTGAAATTAACAGTTGATGGTGAAGGGATGAAGAACCAAAAAGAAGACATTGTTCAAGTACGTATAGCCTCGGAAGATGCTAAAGGTGAATTTTATCCTTATGGTGAAAATAGAAGTTTTTATCACGTTGAAGGTTCAGGTAAAATCAAGGCATTGGATAACGGAAGTCCGGTTGATGTGGAAAAACATTTTGAAGCCAAAGATAGAATTGCCTTTTATGGTCTGACTAGAGCATATATTGAAAGTACAGATGCTGATGGAGCTATTGATTTATATGTTGGAGCAATCTTGGGAGAGAAAAGGTTGATCACTTCAAAACAAGTACATATCGATGTTAAAAAAATCTCACTAAGAGGTAAATCTTCTAAAGGAAAGATCGACATTTATTATACTATTGACGGTTCAAGACCAACAACAGCATCTTCAAAATATACAGCACCATTCTTAATTGAATTAGGAACAACAGTTAAAGCAATTGTTGTTTTAGAAAACAAAGAAATCATGAGAATGCATGAAAAATTTGCTGATGATGAAGGTTTTGAATGGAAAACAGTAATGACAGCAACAAACCCTGGAGGTGATCAAGCAGAAGACGCCACTTTTGATGGTGTAACTATCTCTACCGAAGGTGAAAACTTTAACGGTAAAGGCTTTATTGATTATGGAAAAAACGAAGGTGGATATGTAGAGTTCTATCAAGAGAACGATGGTAGTGAAGGAGAATATACCTTAAGACTAAGATACTCTGCAGCTAAGAGAGATATTCAAGAGCATACGTTAACGTTAAACGTGAACGGTAGGAAACAGGTCATTGCTTTACCATCGTGTGATAAATACCGTAAAGAGTGGAAAGAATTTGAGGTGAAAGTACAATTAGGTATTGGTGCCAATACGATTCGTTTAACCGCTTTAAAAGTAAATGGCTTCTGTCTAGACGAAATGAAAGCCATTTAATCAAAAAAACATTAGACAATCCTTAAACCAGGTACATACAAAGGTACTTCACTTAAATATAAAACCCCACAGCTTGAGTAAGTTGCGGGGTTTTTCTATGTAGAGATGTTATTTGTATGCGGTATTAGAATTTCTTTGAATTTTTGGTGTTGTTGAGTAGATTGGGTGGAGTTGTTCAGCTTACTTGTAGAAAGAATCATTTTCAATATATCAAGATCAAAAAATGAATCAATATGAAATTCATCAAAATATTTTTTTCTATTCTATTGATAATAAGTTTTATAATTACTTGTCAAATAGATGGTTGGTTGCTTTTAATATTTGGAATTTTCTTTGGGTTAACATTCTTACTTCAGTTAAAATTAATTTGGATTGAGGACTTTACTGGCATTAGGATACTTATTATCATTACTTACTTTTCAACTTTAATTATGCTTTTATTTAGACATGATTTTGGGGACTCAAATGTAAGTGGTATTAACGTAATAAGTCTTTTAACATATAAACTTGGTCTCATTGGGTCAAAATATTATGTAGATAATACAACTACTTTTGATATGATTATAAACCTTATGTGGGTTGGAATAATACCCATACAATTGTTTTTACTACGGAAATATTATAGGATAAAAACTATCAAGGAATAAATCATTTTCATATATAAAAGCTGGGTGATATATCAATTTCCAGTTTATTTTTTTCGTAAGTCTTAAATAACTTGTAGAAGTCACATAAAAAGAAGTTTATTTGGCTTGGAGAGATGAATAGAGTGATAATATATAAGCATATTAAAAGTGGAGTAAGCTATAATTATTTACTAACATGCTAAAATCAAAATTATACAATGATATATTAATTTCATCTTTAAAAGAAAATGATGAATTTAATGATCTATTTTCCAAACAGATTCCGTTTCTAAATGAAGGAACTACAGAACATACAGGTGTAGGTCTTTTTATTTCTTTTGACTCTGATAAAGAGATTGATCAATTTAGATTAACGGGAAAACAATTAGAGATACGTTTTAAAGATTATTCTCATTCATTTGATGGTTTATTTATTAAAAATTCGGAGTTAAATATTTTAGCCGGAACAACCATACATATAGAAAATGGAATTATTGAATGTATTGAGATATTGAATTATTTAGGAGATTACCCAGAACATGATTTTAAAGTATATGAATTACTAAAGTATGATGAAGTATTCAAAACCGATAAATAGAAAATTAAAAGCCAAAGAATACAACTTACTTGAACACTTATTTAAATTAGAGGCTAAACACTTTTTGAAAACTCTACCAGAATTAGTAGTCATTGGAAGATGTGGATGTGGTGATGATCTTTGTCCAACAATACAACTAGGATTTAGTGGACAAACAGAAATAATTTATGGTGAAATTTTAATTGACTATTTTGGTATTAGTAACAAAGGGAACCTTATTGGTGTATCAGTTTTAGGAAACAAAAATCAACCTACAGAATTAGAATTTTGGTCAATTGATGGTGTGGAAGATGTGTCTGAGATACCAGATATAGATACGCTTAAGCCATTAAGCAAACTAATGATGGATTAAAAGGAGAAGCTCTTATTAAAATTTTATTTGATACAATAAAACAAACTATAATGAATTCAATAAAAGGCAAATTAGATAAAAGTGATTATGAGAATTATGATGACTTTTTAAATTATCAGATAGATGGATATTGGTTAGACGAAAAGCTAGAAGAGCTTTATCCTGGGAATATGTATCAAGGTACAGTTCCAACACTTTTATTTGCTTTAGAAGCAGAGGAAGAACGTGAGGTTGTTTGGAATAGAATTTTCCCTAAAGTAGGAAAAATAACTGTTTGTCCAATTTTAATGTGCCCCGATGACCTAGACTTTTCTTGTACTCTAATTGATGTTGAAATTGAAAATACAGGGAAAACTATCAAATGGAATAAGATGGGAATAGATAACACCGAAGCTGTTGAAGTTGAAAAAATTGGTTCAAAAGTAGGTTGGTTCGATAAAGTTAAACCTCTAGAATTCAAATTAGAAGAATATGAAAATATGCTTAACGAATTCAGAAAACACTTTGAGCTTGAAAAGAAAGCATTTGAAGAAATAAATAGAATTTAAGAAATTACTTTTTAATAGAACTATCAATAAAATGGACTTCCAAAAATTCACTCCTGCACAAACTCACATGATACTTTATCCGAGGAAATCAAAAAATTCGGATTTATTAAAATTCGCTTTATTTGATTTACTGTTTAAAGATATATTAATGATCGAGGAGGAATGGAAATATCCTCACCCAAGAAGCCAAAGAGAAAGCTTATATATCTACATTTCTAGAGGTAAAAAGTATAATCAATATATCAAGAGACCTCATCAAGATATTTTTCTGAGAACTTTTGAAGAAAAAAATAAAAGAATACAATTAAGGAAATTAATAAAAGAAGTATTGCCATCATGTGGAAATGGTCAAGGCTATAAAGCAATACAACTGAATAATGAATTTAAGAAATTCGGAATTTTTCATCAGCTATTGAGTTTAAAAGATTTCAACTTGTTTTTCTTAAACTCAAAAGGTAAAAAGTTAAGAAGTCAATTTAAGACTAAATTAGATACTTATAATAGAAGATTATTATCTAGAGATTTCTCAAAAAATGAATTATTAGAAATTCTAAAAGAGATAGGGTCTAATATTTTTTTACTTGATAATTTTAATTCTGATTTGATAGAAAAAATGGATGTCAATTTCTCTAATTTACATATTACATCACCTATGAAAGAAGTGTCAGAATATAATTTTGCTTTTGAAACAGCCTTCGATATGATGTCGATATCTCTATTGATGGACATGGATATATCAGATACAATTTCAAGTTCTTTTGAATCAGGTATGTATTTAGAATCAAGTAATTATGATTCTACTTCTACTTCTTTTGATGTTTTTGGTGGTGACTCATTTGATGCTGGTGGTGATTATTAAATTAATGTATTCTTTAAGTTTGGAAAAAGAACTATGAAACCATTTCGAATGGGAAGTTTTTCCACTTGAAAAACACGATGTGTATGATTAATACTTAATAAAATAATTGCTCGATTATTTTAATTAAGTAAATTTAGAATAAGAACTAAAATCTGACTTTTTAGAAATAAAAACTAACTATCAATATACTGTTTGCATTGCCTTTTATCACCTTTGGTAAAGTCGATGATATCAGAAATAATTATGAAAATGAACATTCTAATAACAGGCGGGAACTCTGGATCGGGTATTGTATCGCAAAACATCTGAAACAGAATGGTCACCATGTGATCGGAACTTCAAGAAACCCTTCCAAATCCAATGACATTGATATTCAGCTAATCGAGTTGGATATAACATCTAAAGAATCAATTGAAAAACTAACTGATAAGTTGGAGGAACAAAACTTTAGTGTAGATGTACTAATCAATAATGCTGGAATAGCGGTAAATGGCTGTTTCGAAGAAACAACTGAGGATCTAGCAAGAAAACAGGTAGAAACGAACTTCTGGGGAGCAATCTCTGTAACACGTAAAATATTACCGATTATGAGAAAGCAGGGTAGTGGAAAAATTATTTTCATTACCTCATGGGGTGGTTTAATCGGAGTACCCTATCAAAGCTTTTATTCGGCCTCTAAGCATGCATTAGAGGGAGTGGCAAAATCATTACGACATGAAGTGAAAGAGTTTGGAATTGATGTATCCACTGTAGAACCTGGATTTTTCAAATCAAACCTTCATAATAGCTTTACTTTGGCTCCTGAATCTATTCGAGATTACGATAAAAGTAGAACAAATGCGCTCCAAACCTTTGATAATTCAATTGAGAATGCTCCAGATCCTATAGCAGTAGCCAAAACAGTAAATCGTATTATTTATTCTAAAAAACCTAAGATGAGTTACAGGGTTGGAAAGGATGGATTTTGGTTACCTCTTTTGCAATTTTTTAATTTCAATCTATTCGAAATGGGTACTAGGAGGAAGTTTAATTTGCCTTAGAAATTGTTCTTATGCAGTAGTATTTTCTTTGGATGCTACTGTGTAATTTAAAGTTGAAAATCACACGTTTATGAAAGAAGAAAAATTTAAAATAAGTAAACGATTAAAAAGTTTTACGTATGCTTTTAATGGTTTGAAAATTTTGATTAAGGAAGAACATAATGCCCGAATACATGTACTTGCCACAGTTTGTGTTGTGATTTTAGGCATACTTCTAAAAATTACAATACTCGAATGGATTGCAGTTATTTTTGCTATTGGTCTAGTTATTTCTAGTGAAATATTTAATTCTGCAATTGAAAATATTGCTGATTACTTAACTAAAGAAAAACGAGAGGAGATTAAAAGAATAAAAGATTTGGCAGCTGCAGGAGTTTTAATATGTGCAATAGCTGCATTAATAATAGGGCTACTTATATTTATTCCCAAAATAATTGAAATATGTAATTCAAATTAACTATTACAAGCTTATAAAACATCACACCTTGTATAAAGAAAATCATTACTTTTGTCTTATGAAAAATGAATTAGAAAAACCTGAATATATTGATTGGATAATTGGTTTAAAATCTAAAATTCGCAAGGCAAGAAACAAACTAGTACAATCATTAAATAATCAGCTAATAGAGCTTTATTGGTTAATTGGACAAGAGGTTGTCGAAAAACAAGAATCTTCCAATTGGGGTAGTAATTTTATTGAACAAATAGCCAAAGAATTAAGAGGTGAATTTCCGGATGTTAAAGGTTTTTCTAGAAGAAATATTTATGCAATCAGACAATGGTATAAGTTTTATTCAGTAAAATATGAATTTGTGCCACACCATGTGGCACAAATACCATGGGGTCATAATAGATTGATAATATCAAAAGTTAAAGACTTAGATCATGCAGAATTTTATTGTCAACAAGTTTTAAAAAACGGTTGGGATAGAGACTATTTAGAATATAAAATAGAAGAGAATTTCCATGATAAAATCGGTTTATCATCAAACAATTTTCAAAATACATTACCCGAGGATCAATCTAAATTAGCTCAAGAAACTTTGAAAGACCCTTATAATTTTGACTTTTTAGGTTTACAAGATCATGCTTATGAAAAGGCTATAGAAGATGAACTAGTGAAAAACATTACAAAATTCTTATTGGAATTAGGAAAAGGTTTTGCTTTTGTAGGTCGTCAATATAAATTAGAAGTTAGTGATAATGACTATTTTATTGATCTCCTATTTTATCATCTTGAATTAAGAAGTTATATAGTAATTGAATTAAAAGCAGGAAAGTTTAAACCTGAATATGCAGGGAAATTAAATTTTTATTTATCCGCTGTTGATAGTCAATTAAAAAGAAAAGAAGATAATCAAACTATTGGAATTCTACTCTGTAAGAAAAAAGATAAAATTGAGGCAGAGTATGCCTTAAGAGATATAAATAAGCCAATGGGGATAAGTGAATATAAACTTACGGAAGCAATACCTAAAGATTTACAAACTAAACTTCCAACTATAGAAGAATTAGAAAAAAGGTTATCAAAGAGTTAATAGTAATCAAAAATTGAAATGAAACTAATTATTACAACAATAGCATCCTTTATCTATTTGCTATCATCCACAGCATTTGGTCAAGAAACTCAAACAAATAACCATATAAAACACTACAAAAAGGGAAATACTAATTGTGTGATTTTCCCAAGCAATTACATAGAAGAGTCTTATACCTTTTTAAATACCACCAACCAGAGGTTTACACCAACAATTGATGAGGTTAAAAAGGCAGAAGCTTACTTGGAGGAAAAGTTTTATCTTGAATATTTACTTAAATACAGACGTCAATATTTTGGATACATCGATGAACAGGGTAATAAGATATTGTATATAAATTGTTTTTGGTCTGAAAATAGTTTTCATCATAAAGAATGGAAAGAAACTATAGTAGTAGTTAATGATGGAGGAGATCATTATTGGCAAATTAAATTTAATCTGAAAACAGGTGTGTTATTTGATTTGTCAATTAATGGGGAAGGGTAAAATATTGAATAATACAACTCTAAATATCTATTTAAACAATACATGAAAACAACTTCAACATACATTTTCTATATTTTATTTAGCATTTTATTATCGAGTTGTGATTATGGAGAAAATCTGTACATCAGAAATTATGAAAGCGATACTTTAAATGTACAATTAAATTATTCGTTTAGAATGGAACATAAAAATTTCATTGTAAGTGATGAATTATTGAGTTTAAAGGAGATAAAAGACCACTCACTTTACGCTCAAAAATTACAGTATGAATATGATAGTTTGGATAGAAAATTAAAGTTTAAACTGTTACCAAAATCTACTACCCTAATCCCTATTAGTACAATTGGATATTTTGAGAATATAGTATTAGAACCAAATGATACATTATGGCTTAGACATAGTAATAATATTCCAATTGAATTAATCTCCAAAAAAGGTATGAGAAACTTAGTTTTTGATATCAAAATGGATGTTTTGAGAGATTATATAAACAATACTAAAAATTGACTAAATTCTATTCATGAATATTTTTAAAAACAATCTTCGCAAACATTACTTTCTTGAGTTATTCAAAATAACTGATCAAACATCAGCTTCTCAGTTTGATACTCAAGATTTAGTTCTTCAGTCAGTAGAATTATTGGAAAAACTGACAAAGGAAAAAGCGAATCATTTTAGTTTAAATTATTCAAATAGTGGGTCGAAAACTATTAGAGGATTTAAATCTCAATATCAAAAGTCTAAAGAAATTGTCCAATGTTATGTGGATTTCAATTCTAATAAAACAAAAACTTATTTCACTGTTAGTAATTCAATACTGAACTATGAAAATGACTCAAAAAGACCAGAAAAATCATTGATTGATATTTCCTTTCAAATAAATCAAAGTTTAATTACGAAAGAAGAAATCGAAAATCTTGCTGAAGAATTGATACAAAGTTTTTCATTTGATTATGGCTATATTCATGAATTCCCAACCAATAAATATCATGGTGAGAAAAAAATGAAAAAAGGACTTTTTTCTACCTCAATTGATATTGATAAGATTGACCTTCTTTGGAAGAATCATCAAATAGAAATCATGAATGGATATATCAAAAAACTATATTTTATTAACTATCTAAACCAAAGTCAAATAACAAATAAAGCAATAAAAGAACTCATTCAATCAAATGGAGTTTGCGCTCAAGTTTCGGATACAATATTCAAATGGGAAGTAGAACCGAAAGAACATCAGGAACTCCTTAAAAATGAGGAGTTGCTGGATACATGTATTGTTTCTAAAGAGTCTCGTTTTTTGAGTTTTGATACTAAATAGATTTAAAAAATTATACTCATATTAGTTGACCTCTAGAATTTTTACTATCGATTACTCATGTTATTAATTATCACAATATTTTTAATTTTCATTACCTTAATAATATTTTTGTTCTGGTGTCATTTTATTCTGGTATCAATTCATAATAAATTGTATTTCCAAAGTATACTTTTATCAAGTATACCGATAGTAATTATTGCATCAATTTTATGGAAGTTTGAGATGATAAGCTTTTCAAGAGAATATTATTTATCTCAAAAAATTAAATATTACCTCAATATAGATTCTACAGTAAGTGAGGAGTATTCCAATAACTTTCTTTTTTCTAGTAATGGAGAAACATTCTCCGTAGAAAAATATAAAATAGAATCATATAATGAAGTGAAAATTAATAATGATTTTTTTAGATATTTCCCATCAATGGATTATGCAAATCATAAATGGAAAGAATGTCCAGTATCAATAGGAGAAAGGGATTTAATCAATTCATTTATCAGTTCAGTTGATAATAAATCCATTGAGAATGAAATTACAAGTTTAATAAGTTCTGAAGACAATTATTATTCATATATGTACGACAAAGATAATTACTATTACAAATTTTATCTATACAATAGGGAGAGAGGGTATCTTTACTTAATTGAACTTGGCATTGACTAATTTTATATTCTTGTGAAATAATGAATAAAAAAGAGGAGCTACCCCCTCTTCACAAATTCTTACATCACCTCCCCACAGAATGCTTCCGCAAATGCAGTCCCTAATCTTTTTTGACCTTCAGTGGTATAATGCACATTGTCATTTCGTTTTGGATAATCGCTCCAAGATTCGTCCATAGAAGTTGGAATCATATATAATCCTTTTGACTTATCTGCTGATGCTGACATTTGTTGTCGAACAATCTCCACACCATCAAGATAGTTTCCTCTTGGTGGACAATTGATTTGTCCGAAGAAGAACGGCATATCTTTCACTTTAAAATCGGTTCTATAGGCGTTGACTAATTTTTGTAGGTTTTCACCGTAAGTTGTAGCAGAAACCTCTAAACGTGTATCTTTTTCGCCTTGCATCCAAAGCATACCAATAATCTTTGCCTTAGGGTGTGCCGCTAAAGTGGTTGTGATCGCTTTTGTATGCTGCTCATATAGTTTCACTTTCTGACGTTTTTCATCACGTTCTGATAGCTTTGCAGTCTCCTCCGTCCAATTCGGGTTCCAAGCACCTAAAAGAGATGTCCCTCCTAAAGACTCTTTGACAAACACGAATTTTTTATCAGGAAATCGTTCATGTAAAGTGACGCCAAAAAACAATTCTGGCCCGTAATTACTTTGTCTTTTTGAGGCTGATTGATAAGATAAAGGGACCTCAGGTCGTCCATTAAAAACGATAGAAATCATTTCAGCCGCTTTGTCTACTCTTTGTTTGTCAGCCTCGCTGAGTTCATCAAACTGTCCCCTTCCGGCCATGTTGGATTGACCTCCTAAAAGGATAATATATGTTTCTTGTGCACTAAGAGTAAGTGATGCAAACACACAGAGAACGAATGTAATTAGTTTTTTCATTTAAGATGAATTGAGATTATTAGAAATAATGGGGAGGAAGATGAACGATCCAAGTGATGGGTTTCAACCCATCACCAAAACCGTCTCAGAATCACCCTAATTGTATAACCCTTTGTGATACAAAAGTAGGGTTCATCCACCTTCCTCAACGAGGGGTTTCAACGCCTCGAATATGTAAGGGTAGAAACAAAGTCTTCAAATGATCATGAACCTTAGGATGTAAACACCACCTAAGAGTTCTTCTTCGCCTCAGAGAACAACGGGAAAGTCTCGTTATCCACTCTAGCGTTTTTCATGATCTCTTCAATTTCTTTCACCACTTCAGGATGTTGATCACTCACATCTTCCATCTCTTCAGGATCGCTCTCCAAGTTATACAGCTCTAATTTTGCATTTCCTTTCGTGATGTTGTATTTCACCCCTTTCCATTCTTTCAAACGAACAGCTTGTCTACCACCTCTAACAGGAAGTTCCCAATACATATAAGGGTGTTCTTCTTTTTGTTCTTGACCAAGAAGGGAAGGTAAAAATGAGATACCATCTGTAGGTGCACTTACTTCCATACCCACAATGTCGGCTAAGGTTGGTAATACATCCCAGAAGGCAGAAATATGATCTGATGTAATACCGGCTTCAATTTGATTAGGCCATTTCACAATGAAAGGAGTTCTTACACCACCTTCATATAAATCTCTTTTTACACCTCTAAGGTTGCCACCACTATTAAAGAAAGCAGGATCGGCACCACCTTCTTGATGCGGGCCATTATCAGAGGCGAACATGATGATTGTATTGTCTGCAATACCCAATTCTTCTACTTTATCTACAATCTGACCTACATAGATATCCAAAGTATAAATCATAGAAGCAAATGCTGCATGTGGTGTTTCTTGTGGGCAATACATCTCTTTTTTGATGTTCGGACCATAATCAGAAGTATAACGCTTCGATTCGTCGTGAGGCGTTTCAGGGTATCTACCTCTAAACTTCTCGATTACCGAATCTGCGGGAGCAATTAACTCTGCATGAGGTAAAGTATAAGGAACATACACAAAGAAAGGTTTGTCCTTATTGTCTTCTATAAAATCCAATGTTTTTTCCTGAATCACATCAGGAGCATAAGTTACTTTATTGGTCCAATCGTTACCTGGTAAAAAGTCTTTTTTATCGTTTTCCCATAAATACTCAGGGAAATATCTATGTGCTACACGCTGACAATTGTAACCATAAAATTCATCAAATCCTTGGTTAATCGCATCGCCTTCACTGCCGATAAAACCTAATCCCCATTTACCAAAAGCACCTGTTTTATAACCAGCATCTTTCATTAACTCTGCAATTGTATAAGCCGATGCCGGAAGAGGAGTTTGTCCTTCCTGTCCTTTCAATTCTTTATTACCACGGATAGGTGTGTGACCAGTATGCTGCCCTGTCATTAAAGTCGACCTTGATGGTGCACAAACGGCAGACCCACAATAGTGTTGGGTAAATTTGACACCACCTTCTGCTAATGCATCAATATTAGGTGTGGTAAATTTTTGTTGACCATAACTACTTAAATCTCCATAACCCAAATCGTCAGCAAGAATATAAATAATATTAGGTTTCTTCTTCGCACTGCTATCACTTTTGCTTTTGTTGGATGAAGCACATCCACCAAGCATCAATATCGTGATCGCAAACATATAAGTTTTAAAACACTTCATTTTCTATTATTTGATTTCGAAACATGTTGTTTTTTGCCGTCTACAAGAAGGCAACACTAATTAAATTGATTGAAAATAAAGATCTGTCGTTGCTGGTTTTCTTCTTGTGCTTAACCGTTCACTACTTTTTTCTACCACCAAAAAAAGGACATAAAGCAGGACAAATCTTCAAAATAAGGGGGAAATATTCACTATTAAAAATAGGGTGTTACTTTTTGATAATGATGGAATTACAGGGGTTTAAAAAAAACAAGTGTATCTGTGTTTACTGCTTATAAACAGGTGATTATACGCTCAGGCACACTTTAATAATGCTTAAATACAGATTTAATATGGCTTTTAATCAAATTGCAATCAGTAATTTTTTAAACAAAACCATCAGTATGATAATCGAAATGATTACGAGAATGAAATTGAACTTACAGCATAGCATCTTTTTCTTTTTATCATTGATTTTTGGATTGACTTCTTGTCAGTCATCCAGGTCAACAGCACAGTTAAAAGAGGCCGACGATAGACCCAATATTATTCTATTTGTCTCCGACGATCACGGTAAAGATGCCCTAGGTTGCTATGGAAATCCCGTGATAAAAACACCCAACTTAGATCAGTTGGCCGAAGACGGAACCATCTTTAATAACGCCTTTTGTACAAGTGCTAGTTGTGCTGCAAGTAGATCGGTCATCTTAACAGGTAAGTTCGGTCACGCTACAGGTTCATATGGTCATACTCACGATTATCATCACTTTAGTACGTATGAAACGGAAACTTCCCTTCCTATTATTTTAGAGGAAAACGGATATTATACGGCTAGAATAGGGAAATATCATTTGGCACCAGAGAAAGTATTTCACTTTCAGGAAGTGATTCCAGGTAATCAAAGAAATACAGTAGAAATGGCCAATAACGTCAAAAAAGTATTTGATAAAAACGAGCCATTCTTCCTATACTTCTGTACTGGAGATCCTCATAGAGGAGAGTCGACGGGCCCTAATTGGGACGATCCCAATAGCTTTGGTAATAGCAAAACAGGTTACCAAGGTGTAGAAGAAATTACCTATACACCAGAAGAAGTATTGGTGCCGAGTTTCTTGCCAGATACAAAAGAATCGAGAGAAGAATTAGCCCAATACTATCAAAGTGTTTCTAGAATTGATACGGGTTTTGGTAAAATGATGGAACACCTTAAATCCTCAGGTAAATTAGACAACACTATCGTTATCTATATATCTGATAACGGTATTGCATTCCCTGGCGCTAAGACAACTTTGTACGAGCCAGGCATGAACCTGCCGTGTATCATCAAGAACCCATTATTGAAGGAACAAGATAAAGTGAAAAACGAATTTATTTCTTGGGTAGATTTAACGCCAACAATTTTAGATTGGGCAGGGGTCAACTATCCTAAAGAACAATTCCACGGTCAATCTTTCGAAGGCGTTTTAAGTGGTGATGATGTTGCTGTAAGAGATGAGATTTAT
Organism: Flammeovirga yaeyamensis; assembly: GCF_018736045.1. Taxonomy (NCBI): domain Bacteria; kingdom Pseudomonadati; phylum Bacteroidota; class Cytophagia; order Cytophagales; family Flammeovirgaceae; genus Flammeovirga; species Flammeovirga yaeyamensis. The sequence goes on from NZ_CP076133.1 coordinate 857,158, forward strand.
GCTTCCCACACTTTCCACGAAATCACGATGTACTATCCAATGAGAGTGGTACGTCATCAAAATTATAAACTGATTTTTAATATTGCTTCTGGGTTGGAATATCCTTTTGCATCTGATCTTTGGGTATCTTCTACTTGGCAACAAGTGTATCGTTCGAACGGTAAATATTTTGGTAAAAGAACGGTAGAAGACTATTTGCATCATGCGGAATTTGAGTTGTACGATTTGGAAAAAGATCCAGATGAAATTCATAATTTGGTAGATAGCAAAGCACATCAGGAAGTATTGGAAACCATGAAAAAGAAAATGAAACAGTTCCAACAAGACACCCAAGATCCTTGGAAAGTATTCTGGGATAAGGACTACAGTCTTCAAGGAACTGGACTAAATCTTTAATGTAACTTTGTGTGACTAAATAACTGAAAGAGGATGTCGATAACTTAAAGTGAGTTTAACATCTTGCATTAATAGACATCCTTTTAGGTTCACACAGAAAATCGCTTTTGCCTAAACTTTAACCTCATTATCTTTTTTTAGTATTCCGAATTGTCATTAAAATATTAAAAAAAGGTACTTTTGAGGTACACTAGACTACATTTTTAAATATTGAGCGTATTAAATTTTAACTATCGAAATGAAAGAAATGAAACTGTATTTTAATTTAGTAGTACTCACATTATTAAGCTTTACATCGTTTGCTCAACCGGCTTTAAATAATACTTTATACAAATCGTACTCTATGCCGGAGGGATTATCTCACTATGGAGTTACCTCTGTGATCGAAGATCATAATGGGTTACTTTGGGTGGGTACCTTTGATGGTTTAAATACATTTGATGGCTTCGAGTTTAAAACATTCAGAGATGAAAATGGACTGAACAGTAATCGTGTTCGTTCCCTTTTTCAGGACGATGAGGATAACATTTGGGTGGGTACCGACCATGGTATCAGTCTATATGATTATGCTACTCAGAAGTTTATCAACCTTCATATGAATTTAACACCAAGAGGTGTGAAAGCAGGTCCTGTGGTACGACAGTTTCAAAACTATGGTGATAAGATCTTATGTACTACAGAAAGATCAGGCCTTTTGATTTTCGATAAAAAGACAAAAAAACTAGAGCAAACAATCGATTTGCTGAGGAACGAATTATCCTACAAAACCATCATTTTACCCGATGATAAACTTTTAATTGCTTCTACTAATGCTGTCATCGTTTATAATCTAAGAAATCAATCCATAGAAAAAGTGAACGGTGCAGATAAGGACCGTTACATGGACATTGCCAAATACGACGACCGTACATATATAGCCATAGGAAGTAAGGGCGTGAATGTCATCAAAAAAAATAAGAACAATCAGTATATCTCACAAGCAAAACTTCTTCGAGAAAATAAGTACCATTATATAGATATTGATAAAGATCAGAATATTTGGTTGGCCCATAAAGAAATAGGGTTAGACAAATATTCCCTCAAGCGACTATTAAAAGAAAAAGAGCCACTAACTACTTTAAATACCTATCGAGTAAATACGATGTTTATCGATGAGGAAGGAAATAAATGGGTAGGCTCACTTCGTAAGGGCTTGTATCAAATACCATTTTACCAAAATGTGTTTGAGCAAAACAGATTACGTATCGGCGATGGATCACCTAAGTGGTCAAACCATGTATTGCATATTCAGAAATACGACTCAACAAATATTATCATCAATGTTCACTTTAGAGGGATTATCAATTTTAATACAGAAAAAAATATTATTGAGCCATTACCCGAACAATTTAAATACCTAAAAGGGCAGTCGAATGCTTCGATTTATATTGATAGAGAAGGTGGTCAGTTTGTGAAGAAATTCTCTAAACAGGGTATTCATTACTACATGCCTAAAGGCGGAAAAAAATGGCGTTTAATTAGAGCAGAAGATAATCAGTCGTTTGCCAATACGAAGATCAAAGATTTATTATTGGATAAACACGGGTATCATTGGTTTGCGACTTCCGATGGGCTTTACCGATTAAAATTATCGCATAATGGTAAAGTATTGCAATCCGAATTTATTAATGAACTGCCTAGGCTAACATCAAAGAAAATTGATGAACTACGATATATTTATGAAGATCCTAAGTATAACTTTATATGGATCGGAACGAAATACGATGGACTAATCCGTATCAACAATCAACCGGACAAGCCTTTGGCAAAAATGAAAAAGGCACAGTTTATTCACGATGAAAGTAATAAATATTCAGTGTCGAGTAACTTCGTTTCATGTATCCAAAGGTTAGATAATGGAGAATTGTGGATTGGTACTGAAGGTGGAGGTATTTGCTTGGTGGAAAATTCACAATTGGCCTCTACTTTTAAAAGGTTTGATATTTCTAATGGTCTAGATAATAATGTCGTTAAAACCATACAAGGTGATAAAAATGGCAAGCTATGGATTACCACTAACAAAGGTCTGAACGCTTTTGATCTGAAAAGCAGAAGTTTCAGAAACTTCACGGTTAACGACGGTGTGAGAATCTCTCCATTCGAGCCTTCGTCTGTTGTGATGGACGATGGTAAATTGGTATTTGCAGGAGGTAATGGATTACTTTATTTCTATCCTGAAGCGGTGGTCGATAGTGTACCAATGCCTAATTTTATGTTTGGTGATTTTAAGGTGTTTAATCAGAAAATTGCTCCATTAGATACGCTAGATGAGAAAGTGATTCTAACGAAGTCATTAGATAAGACAAAGAAAATTGAGCTGGATTATGATGAAAACGTCTTCTCTTTAGAACTGATTTCACTGCACTACACCAAGAGTAAAGGTCATTTAATAAAATACAGAATGTTACCTCAGGAAACAGAGTGGGTAACAGTGCCTTCAGAATTGAAGTTTGCGAATTATAATGGTTTACCTCCGGGAGATTATACCTTTCAGGTAGCCGTATCGAACTCTAAAAAAGAGTGGTCTGCAGTCAGAGAAATAGAAATAGTGATTCATCCACCGATTTGGAGAACGGTTTGGGCGTATCTACTTTATGTAGTGACCTTGATTGTTGTAGTTGTCGTTATTATGCGATTTATGCTTAGAATGAACAACCTAAAACACGATTTAGAATTACAACATATCGAAAAGGAAAGGGTAGAAGAATTAGATAAAACAAGGACAAGGTTGTTCATGAACATTGCTCATGAGTTTAGAACACCATTGACCTTAATTTCTGGTCCGTTGCAGATTCTGATCAATATGTTCGAATCGAACAACGATGCCAATAAGCATTTAACGTTAATTGAAAGACAATCGAAGAAAATGTTCCAATTGGTCAATCAGGTACAAGATTTCCAAAAGGCAGAACAAAGTTTATTAAAACTGAAGATGACTTCTTTCGATTTCACAGAATTAATTAACGAGATCAAGAAAGGATTTGATCAGTTGGCTGAACATACCAACAAAAAACTAACGGTGGTTGGAGAGGCACATCAGTTATTTACTATGGCCGATCGACAAAAGTTGGAAATTGTATTGAACAACTTATTGAACAATGCCTTTAAGTTTACAAAAGAAGGAGACGAAATCACTTTAACTTATGGAGTGAAAGACGAGAAACTTTTCTTTGCGGTATCTGACAACGGGTTTGGTATCTCAGAAAAAGATCTCCCTCATATTTTTGAACGCTATTATCAATCAGAAGATACAAATACTTCTACAGTGGGTTCAGGTATTGGTTTGGCTTTCTCGAAGAGGATTGTCGAATTACACTACGGTGAAATTAATGCAGAAAGTGAGAAAAATGTAGGAACGACTTTCAATGTGTTACTACCTGTGGAAGTGAACCTAAAGGATACATTCAACGAGAATCGTCTTCAAGAGGTTCTTCAGAAAGAAACCGACGAGGAGAAACAAAGAATTCTTCCTAAGGGAATTGAATTGCCAGAAAGCCTAATAGATGAATCTCTAAAAGAGTTGAACATCTACTATGTGGAGGACAACAGAGATCTTAGAGAATTTGTAAGTACTTCTCTATCCGATTACTTCAACATCACTTCTTTCGAACACGGTAAGCAATGTATGGAAGCGGTAGAATCGGAGTGGCCAGATTTAATTATCAGTGATATTCTAATGCCAGAGATGAACGGTTTGGAATTATGTAAAATGATAAAGACGGATATTCGAACGAGCCATATTCCAGTAGTGTTACTTACCTCACGTTCTTCGGTGGATGATCAGGTACTTGGTTTGGAGAGTGGGGCAGATGCCTACATCAGCAAGCCATTTGATATGAAACACTTAATAGCCACGACGCAAATGCTTCTCAAAAATAGAAAGCAATTGAGGGAGCGATTCAGTATCGATTTCCCTGTCGATGTAGAGAAGAAAAACAACAATAAGAGCGATAGAGTTTTCATGGAAAAACTCTACGGCTTGATGGAGAAATACTTGGACGATGAGGAATTGGATATCAACATTTTCATCAAAGAGTTGCATCTAAATCGTACGCATTTTTATCAAAAAGTAAAGTCGATTACCAACCATACACCTTACGAATTATTGAAGTTGTATCGCTTGAAAAAAGCCGCAGAATTCTTGGTAAAAGAGAAGCTGACCGTATCAGAAGTATACATGCGAACTGGCTTTAAGAGTAGAACGCACTTCAGTAGAATGTTTAAAGAACATTACGGAATTACGCCGGGTAAATATGGAAAAGAGGCGGTAGTGGAAGAGGAAACTGTTTAATCTATCACCATAGAAATACTTAAAATAGAGGATGTCTTATAATTCTATGAACCCTCCTATCAATAGTCCAGAAATTAATTTCTGGGTTTTTGATACGAGAAAAATGGATTGATGGGACATCCTTCTTTTTTTGTCTGTTTTTATCAAAAAACGTCCATTACAGTACTAGTAGACCTGTAATTACACTAAAGTTGTATGCTGCGACACACTACATGTACTTCAGAATACTCATAAAAAAGTAGAAAATATCAACTTTGTATTGTTCAAGAATTATTACTGAAAACACTAGATGGGTGTGTGACTATTTTTTTAAGTAATTCCAATAAATATATAAAGATGAAGAAATTAATTATTGTATGTTCTCTACTCATTCCGCTGATCATATCTGCTGTAGCAGTGAGTAAGGATGATACCATCAAAATAAAGCATACGAAGGAGATTGCCGATGATGCAACCCCTTATGTATTGAACCAACTATTAGAGAATAAAGCAGCTAAAGAAATTGTTTTTGAGAAAGGAGTATATCACTTCTATCCAGATAAAGGACTAAACCAATTTGTGTATTTGTCGAACCACAGAGATGTGTTTGTAAGAACAGCATTTCCAATTATCAATTATGATGGGTTCACGATTGATGGACAAGGATCAACATTTATTTTCCACGGTACAATGCTTCCTTTCCATGTGATGGAATCTCAAAATGTGGAAATTAAAAATGTGACAGTCGATTGGGCCATGGCTTTCCATAGTGAAGGAGAAGTAGTAAAGCACGATGAAAAGAACCATACGTTCGATGTGAAATTCTTTGATGAATACCCTTATGAATTGAGAAATGGGGAAATCAATTTCATTAAGGAATACTATGAGCACGATTTAGGTCAGACGATCATTTATGATAAAGAAAGAAAAGCGATTTCGTATAACTGTATCGCTTCTACGCCAATTTCAACAGTTCAAAAAACGAAAGTGAGGCACAACACCGATAAGGTGAAGTACAAATATAAGGTTGATAAAGCAGATTTGACTTTAAGAAAGAATGGCGTTGAAAACAGAATCAGAATGGAAGAGGTGGAACCTGGCGTGGTAAGATTCTTCAACCATAAAAAAGAACTGCCTCCAATTGGATCGATTCTAACGACTAAAGGTCAGCAAGGATTAAACCGTGTTGCACCGGCAGTAAGCGTAAAAGCATCTAAGGATTTTAAGATTGATAATGTGGTCATTCACCATGCAGGTGGTATGGGCGTAATTGTGGAGAACTCTGAGAATCTAACATTAAATAAATTGAAGATTACTCCTTCGGGTGATCGTGTGGTGTCTACAACAGCAGATGCAACTCACTTTGTTGGCTGTAGAGGTAAGATTGAAATTACGAACTGTTATTTAGAAAATCAGTTAGACGATGCCATAAACATCCACGGGGCGTATCAAGAAGTTGTAGAGCAATTATCTGATAACCAATTGGGCATTCGTATGGGACATCATCAACAAGAAGGTTACCATATTGGTCGTGCTGGCGATAAGATTGGTTTAGTGAGATTGGATGATTCATTCACTCCATACAAAGAGGTGACTTTAGAAAACATCAAAGTGATCAATCAACGCTACCAAATTTTGACTTTCAAAGAGAAATTACCAAAAGGAATTGTAGCGGGCGATTATATCGAAAACTTAACAGCTTACCCAGAGGTGTTGATCGAGAAAAATACTTTCAGAGGGAACAGAGCAAGAGGTGTTTTGCTATCTACACCAAAGAAAACTGTGGTAAGAGATAATTATTTCCACACTCAGATGGAAGCGATCCTTGTGCCTGTAGAATCTTCGAAATGGTATGAGTCGGGAAGTCAAGCCAATCTTTATATCGAAGGAAATACATTCGAAGACTGTAATCATGGTGGTGCAGATAGAGGTTGTATTCGTCTTCATACAGATGAAAATAACGAAAATATTGCCTTTAAAAATATCAACATTAAAGGGAATACATTTAAGATGTTCGACAATACAGTGTTGGAAGTATCGAATACAGATGGTTTAGTTTTCGAAGGAAATACCATTTTACCGACGAATACTTTCCCAAGGTTACACAAAGATTCTCCGGCCTTCATTTTAAAATCATCGAAGAATATTACCTTCAAAAACAACGATTTTAAGGGTAAAGCGCCGAAATTGATGGAAACAGACAAAAAAATGTCAGAAGTGACATTTCAGTAAAGATAACCTAGCTAATATGGGGGGGCTGCATACGTGCGGTCTCCCTATTTTTAACTGACACAACTTTTTTTAATTATGAAATCAAATAAGTTAGTACTTTTAATTGCAGCCTTTATCGGATTGATCGGGTGTAATTCATCAAAACAAGAAGGCTCGTCGGAAGTAGCCAAAAAGCCAAATATCCTTTTAATATATCTAGACGATTTAGGATACGGAGATATGGGCGCATATGGTGCCGCTACTAATTTGAAAACACCAAACATGGACTTCCTTGCCAACAATGGAGTGCAGTTTTCGAATGGTTATGCGACATCTGCAACTTGTACTCCAAGTAGATTTGGTTTAATTACAGGTACGTACCCTTGGAGAAACGCTAAAGCGAGAATTCTTCCTGGTTCTGCTCCTCTAATTATTAGTCCAGAGGCCATGACACTTCCAAAAATGCTTCAGAAAGAAGGTTACGCTACAGGTGTAGTAGGTAAGTGGCACCTTGGTTTAGGTGATGGTAACATGGATTGGAACAAAACGATTAATTTAGGTCCTAATCAAGTTGGTTTTGACGAGAGCTACATTATGGCAGCGACTCAAGACCGTGTTCCAACCGTATATATTGATAACGGTAACGTAGTTGGTTTAGATCCAAACGATCCTATTCAAGTAAGTTATAAAGAGAACTTCGAAGGTGAGCCAACAGCAATCACTAACCCAGAGTTAGTAAAAATGAAATGGCACCACGGTCACAATAACTCAGTAGTAAACGGTATTCCAAGAATCGGTTACATGAAAGGTGGCGAGTCTGCAAAATGGGACGATTACGAAATGGCAGATCACTTCTTAGTGAAAGCTAAGGACTATATCAAAAAGCATAAAGACGAACCATTCTTCTTATACTATGCAATGCAACAACCTCACGTTCCAAGAACGCCACACCCAAGATTCGAAGGTAAGTCGGGTATGGGTCCAAGAGGTGATGCAATTATCGAAGCCGATTGGTGTATTGGTGAGATCATGAAAACATTAGAAGAGCAAGGTGTATTAGAAAACACTTTAGTGATCTTCTCATCAGATAACGGTCCTGTATTGAACGACGGTTATTATGACGATGCTGTAGAGAAATTAGGTGATCATAAACCAGCAGGTGTACTTCGTGGTGGTAAATACAGTTTATTCGAAGCGGGTGCTCGTGTACCATTCTTAACGTACTGGAAAGGTAAAATTACGCCAATGAAATCAGACGCAATCGTTTGTCAGATGGACTTACTTACTTCTATTGCTTCTTTAATTGGTAGCGATATCAAAACAGACGATAGTGAGAACGTAATGGATGCCTTATTGGGTGAATCAAAAGAAGGTCGTATTGACTTAGTATTGGAAGCAACATCAAGAACTGCTTACAGAAGAGGTGATTGGTTATTGATTCCATCTTACAAAGGTCCAGCTGAGTTAAAGAAAGTATCGATTGAAATTGGTAACGATCCAGAAATTCAGTTATACAACTTGAAAGAAGATCCTTCACAGCAAAACAACTTAGCGAAAGATCATAAGGATAAAGTAGCTGAAATGATGGAAGCGTTCACTAAGATTAGAGGTGATCATTCTAAAGGAACTAAAAATTACAAATTAAGATAAATAATAAGTTGATTTACTCAACGACAGTTTTAGTGATGAAACCCCTCCTATTGTTTAGGTGGGGTTTTTTATTGAATTTTCCTACACAACCCCATTTATTGATATAAGAATCAATCAAATAGAGATAAAAATAATATTGCCGTTTTCTTGCAAGCACCTGACGATTCCTTTCAATTCTTTTCATTTAGAAATCAAGACTTTTGTATTGTTCAGTAATTAGAACATCAAAAAAATCATCTTTAATCATAAAATATTGGCACTATGTACGCTTTAAAAAGAGAATTTATCAGGTACACCGATCAGATAGGAATTACAGGATCATTTGTTTGTTTGATCCATTGTATTATCACCTCAGGAGTGATGATTGGAAGTTCTTTCTTATCCCATTCAGCACATCATCATCACGATCATATCCACCATATTCATCAATTAGATATTTGGGGAATGATTGATTTATCTATGATCGTTATTAGTGGTATAGCAGTTTACTTTTCAACATTAAAATGTAGTGCACAATCGCTTCAAAATAAATTGATGTGGGGAAGTTATATCATTTATGCATTGAGTATGATATCAAAATATATTGGTTTTGAGCCTGTTTGGTTAAGTGGACTTTCCTATGCTATGTCTTTCATGCTGATAGGTCTTCATTTAAGAAACATAAAGAACTGCGAGCATTAGTAGGCATTGCTGAGAAAAGGGTTCAATTGAAAATGAAGATTTCTTACAACTACTTACATTTTTCATTCAAGAGATTCCTTTTTTCAACCTCAATATTTGTGATACAATCAAAATGATGGTGCTCACAGATTTATAAATACAATGAAAAAAAATACACTATTTCACATCAATTTGTTTGTTCTAATTGGAGTCAATTTCTCATTTGCTCAATACGAAAATAAAACGATTGAAATAAGTTCTTCGATCTTACCCATCGTTGAAATTCCTAAAAAATTTATTAATCAAAAATTAAATAACAAAACAATGAAAACAGTTGAACAATTCATGTCGAACGCCAAATTTAATATCGGTTTTTATAACGTAGAAGACATCATTCAGATACCAGGAACCAATTGGATCGTTGGTGGTGGAATTACATGTTATGGACCTAATTTCTGGGATAAAGTAATCACAACAGGTTATTGGCACTTATTTGACGCTGAAAAAGAAACTGGGTTTAGAGTTGATTCTTCGTCGATTAAAATAGCCGCAGAAGAAGATCGTTTCCCATTAACTACCCCTCCAACTTGGAGTGCATTTAGTCCTCATGGTTTTGACTTCCATAATCAAATAGAAACTACTATTGAAGTGTACGTAGCTAGCCATGCTAGTGCATCTGGTGAAAGTAGAGAAGCTGTAGAGGTATTTAGAATTGACTATTCAGAAGAAATTCCAACTTTTACATGGATTGGTGGAATTGATGTAGCCGAAGATTTTTGGCCAGATGCTGTTGCTTTATTGCCCGACGGTGGTGTAGTGGCAACATCTACAGGTAACCCTTTAATGCCTCAAGAAGAATCTATGAAATTGGCACTAAAAGGAGCTCCAATTGGTAATACTCGCGTTTGGTATAAATCAAATGGATGGCAAGACATTGAGGGATCAGAAAATATTTCAACACCAAACGGCATTGTGATTTCAGAAGATGGACAACAGATTTATGTCGCCGCTTCTACCGGTTTTTCTGTGGTGAAAATAGATCGAACTGAATCTCCTGTTAAAGTCACCTCAATGGATTTAGGAGGTATTCCAGATAACTTACGTTGGTCAGCTGATGGGAAATCGATTTTGGCAGGTATCCATGTAGTAGATGAGCCATTGGATTTTGCCAAGCAACAAGAAGTGGCTGCCGCTTATGGTGGTAACCAAATGACGGCTTTCAAAGTCACACGTATTGATCCTGAAACGCTTGAGTTGACCGAAGTAATGCCAGCTGCTGTGTACGGAGTACTAGGAGCAGGAACAAGTGCGATTGAAGTGGGAAATCGTATTTGGGTAGGTAGTACAAAATCCGATCGTGTAGGAATTTTTGATCTAAAATAAAGAAAACAAATAATTTATATCAAGAGGTAACATATCATACTATGTTGCCTCTTTTTTTTTGCTTTTAGGCCATTCAATTGATGTAGGAATCTGCTCTTTAAGCGTGAAGTAGTTTAGAATATTATTCAAGTATTAAAAAGAAAAAAACAACTTGAAGATTTCTTACAACTACCTGCCTTTTTCCTTCAAGAGATTCCTTTTTTAAACCCTGATATTTGTAATGTAAACAATGAGGGAGATGTCAAAAAGACTTTAAAGTCAGAAGTTTACAAATAGATAAGTTCAAAATATATCATTCGTCTGCAAAGACACAAACAATTAAAATTATGTCAGAAAAAAATTTCAAACCAGTACCAGTTATCTCAATCAATCATGCTTCAATGCGCGTATCAAATCCCAAAAGAATGGTGGAGTGGTTACAAGGCATTTTCGGTTTCCCGATCGTAGCCCGTCAAGGCGATAGCGTTGTTTTCAGAGTAGGCGATGGCCCTCAGTATTTCTCTATTTTAGGAGAAGCAACGGACAAGCCGGGTTATACTCACTTTGGTTTCTCTGTAGAAAATTTTGATCCTAATGAATTTATCGAGCGTTTAACAGCTTTAGGTTATGAGCAATCAATTTATCCGGATCCAGGTAAATTTACATTAAGAAACAGAGGAACTGATAAAGGTGGTGCAGCTGAAGGTACTCCAGAATTATTTATTGGTGACCCTGATGGAATTATTGTACAGATTCAAGATGAGAAATATGCAGGTGGTAGCGGACTTCTAGGCGATGTTACGTATGCTGTTCCTGAAGAAGCACCAACAAAAGGATTAGTAGAAAGTATAGAATTAAACCATTGTACGCTTGGTGTATCAAACGGTGCAGAGTCTTTAAAATTCTATCAAAGTATTTTTGATCTTCCAGTAGATACGTATCAAGGTCCAACTCCAGTATTAAGAGTAGGAACGGGTAATGCTTCATTGGTACTTTATGAATTAAGTGGTCCAGAAGCTAAAGGTGTGAAACCTCGTATTGACCATACTTGTTTTGCTGTGAAAGATTTCGATGTAAATCGTATTGAGAAAGATCTTGGTGAGTTCGGAATGAATGTTTTAGGTCAGGCTTGGAGAGCGACAGGTCCATTACAAACTTACTACACACAACGTATGCCTGACCGTGGTGGTGACGCAAATGGAGATACAAAAGAGTTGTACCTTACGGATTTTGATAACAACGTCATTCAGCTTCAGGATATTCGTTATGCCGGTGGTTGTGGTGCATTAGGTGATGTTCGTGGAACTGGTGTTGACAAGCCATTTGAACCTTGTGGTTGTGGTGCACACTAAGAAATAAATTAGTTTTGGTTTTATTTATGGTAAACCCTCTTGTATGAAAATGCTCATCAAGAGGGTTCTTTATCAATTAATTTTTTTAAAAGACAGGTTATTTTAGTTTTCCAGTGTCTTTTTTGTCTTTCAGTTCAGAAGGAGCATATCCGTAGTATTTTTTAAAAACGTTGCTCATATGGGCGTTATCACTAAAATTTAGATCCATAGAAATCTCTGTCAAACTTTTATCAGTATAAATAATTTGTCTATAGACTTCTTCCACCTTTTGTTGTTTGTAAAATTGAAGAATAGGTTGATCGAAAATTGATTTAAAAATACGATTCAACTTAGAAATACTCATCCCAAACTCATCACTTAACTCAGATAAATTAGGCTGTTCAGTAAAATTAGAAAGATATTCATCCTTTAGTTGCATCATGGCTTTTAGATCTTCGGGGTGTATATTCTTTTTGATATGGGTACTTTCTTGTTCCAATTTTTCTTGTATAATGCCCACAATATCTAATGCTTTACTGAAAAAATAGATATCCCTTCTTTTGTCTTTGTCCACATTCGCAATAATAGTACGGACACAGTTTTCAATTTCGACATCTAGTGGAAGGTAATGAAACCAAGGCGTTTTATTCTGAAAAAGAGCTTTGATTTTGGAGTTGGCATTTTCACGGGTGAATTTATTGAAAAAATCTACAGAAAACCGAATAGTAACGTATTCGTATTTTGCTCCATGAGGAAGTTCAATTTCAAATTGTTGTGAAGAATTGTAGATAAAAACGCCTAGATTATGAAATTTTTTGGTGTCCCCTTTACTAAAGAAAGACCCCGTAAAACCTATTCGAATACTAATATAAGTTTTACCATCATCAGGTTCATATTTTACGGTAATTGGTTTTTTAGAATTGAGCTCAAAAATACCCACATACATTTCTTCCAAAAAACAGAAAGAATGACCTCTATAGGTGCACCAACCTGTGTCTATATTAAGTTCCTCTCCATCCCAAGTGCCTTTTAAATCCTTGGCAAATTTTTCATAGCTTCCGTGAACTGTGTGTTCACTCGTCTCAAAGGTATATTTATCTTCCATTTCCAAAAATTTGTCCTTATTAAAGATACCAAAGAAATTGATTCTGTAAACATCATTCCATAAAATAAAGTTGACGATTTTACACAACTCCTTAAATTTTTTCATCAAGTGATTCCATTCTGTAAGGCGGATCTTTGTAGGGTGATCAAATGTTTAAGAATAACTTTTTGATACAGGATAAATAGAAAGAATCTTTAAAATTTACTTTAGCATGAAACTCAATATTCAAGGAGTAAATCGAAAATTTCATAGAGTTAATGGAAGGCTGTATGAGTTATTTGAAATTTTAGATGAGCAAGGAAAAATACTAAGAACCATTGATATTCCACTTAAAGTTGAATTTAGAATCAATGATCTTTTAGAAATAATAGTGGGAGCCAGCATCCTTGCAGTCCCCACAGCTTTCACAGAAGAAGTATGGACAATGGGCGATGCATTACCATGGCTAAATACTTTGATATTAAGTGGTATATCCATAGTGTTTATTGCTTGCTTTGTCTATTATTCATCCTACAAAATGAAATTAAAGCTATTCAGAAAAGAATATGCAATTAGAATTTTCAGCACCTTTGTTTTATCAGTTGTTATCATTGGAACGTTACTTACAGTGGTGGATAAATGTCCATGGATAACAGATTTTAGTTTAGCATTTAAGCGAACTTTGATTGGTGCTTTTCCTGCTTCATTGAGTGCTACTTTAACGGATCAGTTTGGGGAATAATTAGTTTTTATATGCGTATGAGTAATTTTAGTTAGGTATTCATCAATTATGAATTGACAATTTGATACAATTAATGAATAAAAACAGACACCCATTCCATCTGAAATTTTGTTATTGAAATTCAGTACTTATTCTATGTAATTATTTTTGTTAAGTTTCTTTAGCTGATGATTTGTTTGTTTAGAAGAAATAGAACTTAATTTTGTTCATCATAAATTTTGTGCATTCATCAAAAGCGTAATACTTCCTAAATTTTTCTATCAAAAATTTTTCAAAAACTAATTACAAGAATAAGTATTAATAAATGAGATGAATAGTTTTAATATTAACTTAATGAAGAAGTATTTTTTTCTTTTACTACTTGCTTTAATATGCTTTAACCAACATTCATATTCAGAGAATACCTTTTCTAAAACAAAAAGTTACTCTATGAGTGATGGATTATCTCATTATGGGGTAACGTCTATTTTAGAAGATCACAATGGTTTGTTGTGGCTAGGTACTTTCGACGGACTAAATTGCTTTAATGGATATGATTTTAAGGTATTTAGGAATACAGGAAAGGTAGAAAGTATTACCAATAATCGAGTTCGATCGTTGTACCAAGATAAAAATAACAACATTTGGGTAGGTACAGAACGAGGTATTTCCTTATACAATTATAAAGACCAGAGTTTCTATACGTTATACGAAGCAGAGTCTGCAGAAGTACATATTAACGGTTCTACCATCAACCACATATTTAAGTATCAACATCAAATAGTTTGTGTGTCTGAACACAATGGTTTGTACTTTTTTGATGAGGAAACCTATGAGCTTCAGAAGTTTATCACTATTGAAAGTCAGAAAAAGAATGGCTTTTATTACTATGGCATGGTGCAGTTGGATCATCATATCATTTTATCAACTATTGACGGGTTAGTTATCTACAATTTAGAAAAAGATACACATAGGAAAATTAAATTAGCGGGTCTAAAAAATACAAGGGGGATAACGATCACTCCCGATAAAAAACATGTATTTATTGCTGGGAATTCCGGTATTTACAAATATGAAGTAAACGAGGATAGTGATCAGATTCTTTCCTTTGAGGATAAATATTTTACTAAAATTAGATTTAGAAGTATCTACTGTGCCGAAGATAATCAGCTTTATTTAGGTCATATTTCTACAGGTTTAGATGTGATTGAAGATTATCATGAATTGAAACGAGGAGTACAGCTCAGTAAGTATAAAAATAAAGTAAGCTTACCGTTGGATAGGGTGAGTGTTTATGCCATCAATAAAAAAAGCGGAGATTGGATCGCATCATTTACTGAGGGGATCTATCATATCAATAACAGATTTCAAGATTTCAGTAATTTCAAAATTCCGAATAATACTAAGCAACGTTTTCCGAAGAAGAGTCAGGTTTTAAGTATCAATCAATTTGATGAAAACACCTTATTGTTTAACGTTAATTTCAGAGGAATTTACTGTTATGATATCGCTCAAAATCAATTTTGTGCTATTGATAATCGATTGAAAAATTTTGATGCCAAGCATATTAGTAATCTATTTTTAGATAATGAGGGGAATAAATGGATCAAGAGTAACTATAATCTTGGGCATATTTATTTTCAGAAAAAGGAGGACGATCGATGGTTGGAAATTAAAGATAGTAGATTTCCTTTCTTAGGGAAACTGAATATAAAATCTGTTGCCAAAGATCGATTGGGTTATTATTGGTTAGCCACCAACGAGGGGTTGTTTCGATTGGAAATTAAAAATAACAAGTTAATTGATGCACAAGAGTTGAGTAAATTCAAACAGCAAACGAAGAATTTATCCAGCGAAATGAGATATGTGTATGTTGATCCGTTAGTCGACGTTGTGTGGGTAGGCACACGGTTGAATGGATTGATTCGTATACAGAATAAAGATTTACCATTAGATGAGTTAGCAACAGAACAGTATGTGCATTCATCGAAAAATCCGAATTCGATATCAAGTAACCACATTACCTCTATTCTTCGATTACCAAATAAAGAACTTTGGATAGGAACTGAAAGAGGTGGAGTTTGTCGAGTAGAACAAGATGCATCCACTTATACTTTTACATCATTTAGAGAGAAAGAGGGGTTAGATAATAATGTGGTAAAATCCATATTATCTGATGCTAATAATAACCTTTGGATAAGCACGAATAAAGGATTAAACGTTCTGAATACAAAAACCTTTGTAATCAGAAACTTTAGTAAGGAAGACGGTATTTTTGTTGCACCTTTCGAAAATACATCTGCATTGTTAGATGATGGAAAGATGGTATTTGGAGGTGCAAATGGATTCTGTATTTTTCATCCCGATAGTATCTCGGATGAGTCTTATCCTGATTTAAGACTTGGAGAACTAAAGGTGTATAATCAAGAAGTACAACCCAATAAAACAGTAGATGATCATATCATTCTCACTCAAAACCTCAATAGTACAGATCATTTCTCTTTGAACTATGATCAGAATGTATTTTCTATTGAGATGTTGTCTCTGCATTACAGTAATCCTAAAAGTCACTTACTAAAATACAGACTCTTACCGAGTGAAAAAGAATGGGTGGAAGTTACTTCTGATCTAAAAACAGCTAGTTTTAATAGTTTGCCTCCTGGAAATTATACGTTCGAGGTAGCGACTTCTAATTCGAATAAAGACTACGGACAAATAAAAAGTATTGCCATAGAGATTAAGCCACCTTATTGGAAAACAACTTGGGCGTATATTATTTATGTGGTACTTGGAGTAGCAATTATAGGTGTTACTATAAAGTTTTTGCTTCATCTTACGAATCTAAAACATCAGTTGCAGATTGAACAGTTAGAACACAACAAGCTAGAAGAACTAAACAAGACCAAGCAACAGATGTTCATGAACATCTCCCATGAATTTAGAACTCCACTTACTTTAATATCTGGACCGATACAGGTGTTATTAAAAATGTTCAGTTCGCATAAAGAAGCATTTGAGCATTTGGACTTAATTAGTAGACAGTCTAAAAAAATGTATCAGTTGGTCAATCAGGTACAAGATTTTAATAAGGCCGAACAAAGTTTACTAAAATTACAGTTGCAGTCTTTCGATCTTATCGAGTTACTCACCAATGTGAAAGAAGATTTTGATCCTTTGGCAAAAAAGCAGAATAAGACGTTTCACCTAAAGGGAGAAGCGAATAAATTATTCATCAATGCAGATTATAGTAAATTAGAAATCGTACTGAATAACCTATTGAATAATGCTTTTAAGTTTACCAAGGAAAAGGATTCGATTATCATAGAGTATTCGTCTAATTCAAATGGAATCGATTTGTACATTACAGATAGTGGACAAGGGATATCCGAACAAGATGTACCATTTATTTTTGATAGATTTTATCAATCGAAAACCAACACCTCGACGATAGGATCGGGAATTGGCCTTGCGTTTTCTAAAAAGTTAGTGGATCTGCATTTTGGATCAATTAAAGTGACTAGTAATGAGAAAGAGGGGACGACTTTCCATGTCTTTATTCCAACAAAAGTGAGCAAAGAGAGTCAGTTTAACGAGGTGAGACTAACCCAACTATTAGAAGAAGAAAGCCACGAAGAAAGACAGAAATTACTTCCTGATAATTTAGTCCTTCCAGAAATAAAGATTGATGAAAACCTCAAAGATCAAACTATATTTTATGTTGAAGATAATCTAGATCTTAGAGAATTTGTACAATCGGTCTTAAGTGATCACTTTAATATTAAAGCTTTTGATAATGGCAGAAAGTGTTTAGATCATTTAGAAAAAGAATGGCCTGACTTATTGCTATCGGATATTCTGATGCCGGAATTAAATGGTTTAGAGTTATGTAAATCATTAAAGTTGGATATTCGAACGAGTCATATTCCGGTGATTCTATTAACTTCAAAATCGAGTATTGAAGATCAAATAAGTGGTTTGGAAATAGGTGCAGATGCTTACATCACCAAACCTTTTGATATGAAACACTTAATTACTTCTATACAAATGCTCCTCAAAAATAGAATGCTTTTGAGAGAGCGTTTTAAGATTGATGTACCTATTGAGTTAGAAAGAAAATCAACCGATAAAAACGATAAGATTTTTATAGATAAACTCTATCAATTGATGGAGGACAACTATTCTAACGAAGAACTAGATATTAATTTCTTTGCTAAAGAATTGTACTTAAATAGAACTCATTTTTATCAGAAAGTAAAAGCAATAACAAACCATACTCCTCTAGAGTTATTGCGTATGTTTAGACTTAAAAAAGCTGCAGAGTTGTTGGTTCAAGAAAAAATACCAGTATCAGAAGTGTATCTTCTTACAGGTTTTAAAAGCCGAACTCACTTTACTAAAATGTTTAAAGATACCTATGGACTCACTCCTGGTAAATATGGAAAATCATCAGCAATAGAGAAGGATAAAAAAGTGATGATGTAGCTAAACTGAAAATCTGATGAAATGAAATGTATTTTTTAATAAATAAAATGAAAGACAACAATGAGACTAAAACCGACAAAGGGCAGAGCTAACTAACTGTACAAAAGTGATTTATTGAAAATGAAGACATTGAATTAACAAAAAAAGACAGGTGTAGGAATCTTAAATTCTACTTTTGAGTCATTAAAGGGTGAAAATACAATTATTACTATTTTATAACTGATCCTTTTAGCAAACTCAATAGTACTAATGGGCATTTATCTATCAATAATGTCTCTTCATTGAGAATTACTTTTTTAAATAAAAAGGCGATTAAATGATTATGAATTTTACAAAAAACACCAAAAAGCCTAATTTTTTACTGTTATATCTGACATTTTTTATTCTATTCATTTCAGGGTATGAAATACAAGCACAAACAGTACAATTAAAGGGTAAGGTGATCAGCAGCGACGACAATTTACCTTTGCCAGGGGTAAATGTTTTGATTCAAGGAACTAACTCCGGAACCATCACTAATTTTGATGGAGAATACCAACTGATGGTGGAAAGAGGAGATGTACTTGAATTCCGTTTTATTGGTATGGAAACTCAAGTGGTGGTTATTAAGGACCAAGCAAGAGTAGATGTGAGCCTAGAAACTAGTGTAAAACTTTTGGATGAACTAGTGAAAATTGGATATGGCGAACAAAAGAAGAAAGAAATTTCTGGAGCGGTATCACATGTAAAAGGAGATGTGATTGAAACGTTCACTACAGGTGATTTCGGTGATGCACTTCAAGGACAAATTGCTGGTGTAAGTGTGTCGAACACTGGTGCACCTGGAGAAAATGCAGTCATTCAGATTAGAGGTGTAAGTACCGTTTCTGATATGGCTGGGGCAACAGAACCTTTGTATGTGGTCGATGGAATTCCTCAAAATGAAAACCCTCGTTTAGCACCATCAGAAATTGAAACATTAGATATCTTAAAGGATTTAGCATCGTGTGCGATTTACGGTACAAGAGGTGCTAATGGCGTTATTCTAATTACTACTAAGAAAGGAAATAAAGGGAAGTTAAATTTATCGTTTAACGGAACATACGGTATCAAAAATATAACTTCTGATATACCGCTTATGAATTCAAATGAGCAAATATATTTTGATATCGTAAAACACCGTAATATGAATGGTAACCACGATGGAGAGATGATTTTACCCATCGGCCAAAGACCAGAATGGTTTAATAATGAAACGGATTTAAGAGATGTCATTTTATTAGATAATCAGCCAACACAAAATTACAACCTAAGTGTAAGTGGCGGTAGTAAAGGACTAACATATAACCTTACTGGTGGAATTTACGACGATAGAGGTTCTGTATATAACTCAGGTTTCTCAAGAAAAAATGCAAGAGCAGGTGTGCGTTACAAGCAAGGTAAATGGGATATTAATTCAAGTTTGGCCATTAGTTCAGAAACAACGACAAGAGCCAACCCTTATTTACTTTTACAAATGATTCGTTATAAACCGTATCAGCCAGAGGTAGATCCAAATAGAGATGATCCTGTTTTATCACCTGGTATTGGTCACTCTCCAGAATCATCGATTGCAAATCAGGTAGTTACAACAATGCGTAGAGAAGACAAGTTGTATCGCGATCGTTTACAAGGGAATATTAGTATTGGTTATGAGTTTACTGAAAACCTTAATTTTAGAGGTAATATTGGTGCTAACTCAATTAATGATTTTAGAATTCAGTTCAATCCATTTATTCCGACTTATGACTCACAAGGACAACTATTATCAAACAATGCCAATAGCTTTGTAGAAAACTCATCAGGAAGAAGAACAGGAACCTCATTCGATGGTCGTTTAACTTATGCCAAAAAATTTGGGGATCATAAATTCTCTGCCATGTTGGGTGCTTCCAACGAGATCTACACTAGTGAAAGTTTTACAGCCAGAAAATATGGAGTTGTAGATAACTCTATCAGAGTATTGAATGGGGCAACATTGGATGCCGCGGCAACATCAGGTTATAACTATACTTACAAAGTGATCGGTACACTAGGAAGATTAATGTATGACTACAAAGGGAAGTACATGTTCTCGATGAGTGGTAACTATAACGGTAATTCAAAGTTTGCGAAAAACAATAAATGGAAATTCTTCCCATCGGTATCTGGTGCTTGGAATGTGGCTGATGAAGCATTCTGGGATGGAATGAGAGGTGTCACAAACAATTTTAAAATTAGAGCATCTCATGGTCAGGTAGGTGGACAAAGCTTCTTGCCATACACAGACGAAGTGACCATTCAACATGGTTTAGATTATCCGTTTGGAGGTGCTGGAAACCAAGCGTTATACTTTGGTGCTGCACAAGTGAGATACGCCAATACAGAAGTACAATGGGAAACATCTATTCAAAATAACTTCGGTATCGACGTAGGCTTTTTAGATAATAAGTTCACTTTAGTCGCCGATATTTATCATACAGAAAAAGCAGATATGTTATTCCCAGTTCAACTTCCTCCTTCAGTGGGTACAGGTAGTGGATCCAACTCTAAACTGACAATGAACATGGGTAATATGGTGAATAAAGGTATTGAGATTGCCCTTGGTTATAAAGGTGGAAATACCAAATTTAATTGGAGTGTTAACGGTACTTTCACCAAGAACATCAACGAGATCACGAACATGAATACAGATGAATTTGTCTACACAAGTGACAACGGATTGATCTCTGGTGCTGAGGCAAGTTCTAAGGTAACTGTATTTGCAGAAGGATATGAGGCAGGGGCGTTTTTCTTATACAAAACTGACGGTATTGTGAAAACAACCGAACAATTGGAAGAGTTTAGAAAAATTAAACCCGATGCCCAAATGGGTGATTTGATCTATGTGGATACTAACGGCGATGGTGAAATTACAGATGCAGATAGAGTATATTCTGGTTCAGGATTTTCGGATTGGGAAGCAGGTTTAATGGTGACATTAAACTGGAAAGGATTTGATTTTATGATGCACTGGTATGCAGCAATTGGACATCAAGTGATGAATGGATCGAGTGCACAAGCCTACAGTGAAGGTCGTCATAAGAATCAGGTATCGACATGGTCGGAAGCGAACCCACATTCTGATATCCCAGCCTACAGAGGTGGAATGAAAGAGAACGATAACTTTAAAGCCTACACAGACCTTTGGTTAGAAGATGGATCTTTCGTTCGTCTTAAGAACATTCAACTTGGCTATACGCTACCGAAAAGTGTGTTGAAAAAAACAGGTGCGTCAAACATCAGAGTGTTTGTTTCGGCACAAAACCCACTCACTTTTACTAGATACACAGGTTACGATCCTGAGGTGGCTGGTAATGGTGTTTCATCAAGAGGTTTGGATAAAGGAAACTATCCAATTTCTGCCATGTATTTAACTGGATTTAAATTAAACTTCTAAGCAAAAAATATCACAAGACGATGCAAACATCTAACGCTTATATAAAATATAGCTTATTAGTAATTATCAATATATTCCTTTTAGGTTGTTCGAGGGATTATTTAAATGAAGCTAACCCAAACGAAAAACCAATTGAAGATTATTTCAATAATCTAACGGAGTCAGATAAGGTATTAACCGCCACCTATGCCACTCTAATGAATCATTATGTGTTAAACATTACAGAAGAGACATGGAGATCTGATATGGGCTACCCAGGGTGGAACCGACCTTCGCCAACCAATGGTGATGCACTTATTTGGTACAATCATATGTATAATGATTCTAGTCCATCGATTAGTAAAAAATGGCAAGCATTATACGAAGGTATCTTTAGAGCAAACCAATTGATTGAAGGATTAAATGATCAGTTGAAGCACATGGAGGAAGAACCTCGTTGGCAGGAACAAATGGCACAAGCTAGAATGCTTAGAGGTGTTTATCACTTTTATCTGTATCAATCATTTAACAATGGGCGTGTAGTGATACGCGATAAAGTGCCTCAAACGTTGGAGGAAATTATGATATCTGTTTCTCCTGCAGAAGAGGTATTGGCCTTCATCAAAAAAGATTTTGATTATGCCTATGAAAATCTACCTATTTCATTTTCTACAGAAAGCGCAAGTATAGGTAGAGTGAATAAAGGTACAGCAGCCATGTTTTTGGGAAATATGTACTTATTTGAAGGAGATTATGCATCTGCAAAATCTTTCTATGAGGAGATAATTCACAATGCCGAATATGGGTATGAATTGGTAACGGATAGTGATTTACAATTCACCACAAAAGGTGAAATGAACAAAGAATCCATTTTCGAGATCTGTTATCATGCTGAATTAAGAGCGGATTTAGGGAACTGGGATGAAAGTAGACCTTCTAACCGATTGGCAAGATCTGCTCCTGGTAACTTAGGTGGATCGAGAGAATTTCTTCCTTCAGCTTGGATTGCCTATGCTTATGAGCATGAGGCAATGGACGAGCAAGATGAGAGAAATTATTACAACGATGCTTTGGGTGTGAAACAGTTAAGAAACGTACCGCTTAGAGCATCAGCAATGATCGCTTTAGTTCCTGATGAGCAAACTACTTATTACGTGACAGGAAACGTTCCTCAACAAGCAGGTTTTAGAGATAATGAATACGGGTATTGGAAGAAATATTCTAACCACGATTATTTAACTCACGAAAATTCATTGCCGTACGGATCATTACACTCTGGTAAAAATGTAACAGTCAATCGTCTAGCAGAAGCTTATCTGAACTTAGCAGAATGCTATATCAAAGAGAGCAATGTAGAAAAAGGTCTAGAATATATGAACGCCATCAGAAAAAGATGGGGATTAAGATTATTAGGTGACGGAAACGGTGATACATCACATGATTATGATGGAATTACATATACCGCAGACAGTTTGATGCATCAATTAATGTATCATGATAAACCATTAGAGTTAGCCGTGGAAGGTCATATGATCCGATGGATTGATTTAAGAAGATGGGGAATTACCAAACAAAATTACCAAATGAGAGCCGAGGAAAGATATTACTTGGTAGGATATAGATATGTCAACCCACAAGGTAATTTTAGCTGGAGAGGAAATTCACATTTACAACCTGGCGATGTACCAAGTGGAAGTAATTCCATTGTAGTCAAAGATTTTGAAATGGCATCGATTAATTTCAATCCAGAACTGCACAATTATTTTCCTTTGCCATTATCCGAAATCATATCAAATCCTAACCTAGATAGATAGTTAGCCATGAATCAATTTAAATATATATTTGTAAGCATTTTTACTTGCTTGTGTTTATTTGGCTGTAAAGATGATGATCTGAAGCTAAATGGTAATGACTTTTCTGATGTGACTTGGTACACTTCCATCGCACCAGGAAAACCTTATGCAGTAGCCGTAGGAGAACATATTTCTTTTATGGATGCCTCTCAAGGGGTACTGACCCATCATTGGGAAATTGACTCTGGCAATTATTATCTTTCTCCGGATTTTAACTCTCGTGATACTTTAGATAAGTACATCATGGAAGGAGTTGGGACCATTATCGAAGATGTTACAGCCAATGTACTTTTCAAGAAAAGCGGTATTCAGAGAGTAAGACTTTACAATACATTTTCTGAGGAAGTCACTTACAGAGGCTATGATACACTGTCTGCTGTTCAAAGAGAAGATGGCATTTGGGTCATCGACACCGCTTTCCAAGTCGATGTGTATGCAGATATTGATCCTCATGTATTCATCTTAAAAAATGATGAAGTGATTGCAGAACTCACAGAAGGTACGGTAATAGGTGAAGATAAAGCTTTATGGGATACGTTAGAGATCGATGCAGGTGATAAAATCACGTATATTGATTCGACAAAAATAGGCCGTCCAGATTATAGATTATGGAAATTGGTCAACAATGCGATTACTGAAGAAGGTGCGTCATTAGAAGAAATTACGACTACTTTCCATTTTGAAAAGTTGGGTAATCAAGGGGCAGGTAGTGTTTCTATTCAAAGAGCAAATGAAGAACTACCAATGGCCAATCTAAATGTACAGTTACCGTATATTTTTAAGGTGAAAACTCCTGAGATTCAGCCATCAGTTATTGTAAAATATAATGGAGAGGAGATCTTCAGATTAGAAGCTGGAGCAACAATTCCAGCAGAATCAGAATGGCCAATTGTTGATTTATCAGCAGGCGAAAAATTAGAATTTATTGATGTATCTACTGTAGGACAAACAAACAATAGAACTTGGAAGTTTTCATCAGGATCATTGGTTAATTCAACGGATTCTATTGCCATCAATCAATATTGGGAAAATGGTACTCATAAAGTAGGTGCAATAAATGCCATCAGAAAAGACCATGATTATTTAATCAATGGATCGAAAGAAGTGGTGATTCCTTTAAAAGTAAAGGTAACTACACTAGATATCACACCAACGTATAGCATTTATTATAACGATGCAGTTGTATTTAATTTTGCAGAAGGTGATGTGGTTGGAGATCCTTCAAGTTGGCCAATTATCGATGTTCAAGCCGGTGATAAATTAGTCTTTAAAGATGAAACATTGAAAGGATCGCCTACTAGCATTCTTTGGGAGTTAAACAATGCCAATCCATCGACATCAACAGATTGGGAGGTGGAAGCAGGTTATACTGTCAATGCCACAGATGCATTTGAAGCTGGAACTGTTTCTTGGAAAAGAGAAGGAATGCCAATCGAAGATGATAATAAATCAATGCCTCTTCCATTCTACATTCAATTACTTTTCCCTCAAGAACCGACTTATATCAATAGTGAAATTTCACAGACAGGCATAGGTACTAATGTTTTATCATTTACGGTATCAGAAAACTTGCAAGACATTGATTCTGATTTAGTGAAAGCCGATTTTGACGTGTTAGTGAAACAATATGGTTTTGAAGTATCAGGAATAAATATCAAAGAAGTTAGATTGAATCAGTCGTCAAGAAAACAGGTGGAAATCGAATTTGATGCACCAATCTATAATTCAGATAGTATCTATGTAGCCTACTCAGGTGATATGATCAAATCGTTAGCCAATGTTTCCTTAGAACATTTCGAAAATAAGCTTGCGGTTATGCAAGGCAAAGAAAACAAAATTTCAGGCTTTGTAAACCCTGGTTTCGCTCAAGCCATTGCCAATAATGGTGGTGCTTACGGTTGGTGGACGAATGTATCAACAGTAAGTCGATACGAAGGGAAGTCTTCAGATGGAGATAATGCTTGTCTTCAGTATTCAGTAGCCAATTATAATGGATCAAAAATATCTATTCAATCTACAGAAACCATCAACATTATGGATGAATTGGATGAAGGATGGTATGAAATAACTATGGACTTCTTTATTCCAGAAGGCGTAGACTTGAATACATTTAAAGTGCAATACAGAGCCAATTGGACCAACATACCTTTTGATGTTTCATCGATAGAAAGAGGGAAATGGGTACAGGTTAGTAAGGCATTCTATACCACTTCTACAATTGGACAAGGTAGACAAGACTTTGTATTAATGATCAATTCAGTAAATGATGCTACTGGAGATGTAGAGTTTTATGTGGACAACTTCAGAGTGACTTCTGTTGAAAAACGTCCTTAAGCATCTATAGATGAAAAGATCTAAGATGAATTGAAGTATATCACAGTTTAACACATTCATCAATAGTTTTTGATGAATGTGTTGAATTCATCTTTTTTAAGAATGATAAGACATATTATTTACAAAATAAGACGGGCTTGGAACATTAAAATTTCATTTTTGAATCAAGAATTTTTTCAAGGTGTGTACTAAAATTATAATCAGCAGCATGATGAAAATGAAGAATTATTTATCTGTCATAGCACTACTTCTATTAAGTTGTTTCCACTCATTGGAAGCCCAAGACTTAAAGCTTCAGATAGAAAAAGAAACAGAACAGCTTCACAAGTTGGTAAAGAAAGCAGAAAGAAAAGGTATTGATGTTAGCAAAGAATTAAGCACATTCAGAACAGCAGCGATATTTTCTAGATATGCAGATTGGGATGAAAAGAATTTCAAGAAAAATGTGAAGTTATTCAACTTAGTCAAAAAGCTTAACGATAAAACTCCTGAGGAAAATGCACATTATTTACCTCAATTCGAAAGAGAACAAATTCTTTTGATGCTTAAAAATGCACAATCAGAATTGGAGGCAGTTTTAAGTGGAGAACATCAAAGACAAGCGACACCAAAAATAGATTGGTCTAATCTGGATATCAATAATAATACAATTGAACAGAATGGAGAACCTGTTTTTATATATGATTATGTATGGAAACCCACAGGTAAAGAATTTCAGGAGTTTTATGGAGAACAAGATGGAATTTTTCTAACAACAGGTTATCTAAATGAAGATGGATCGTTAAAGCACTACAAACTAAAAGAGATACAAAATAAGGAGAGCGGTACATTAGGTACGGTATTTTTAAACCATCTTAATCCACCAAAATGGGCCATAGATAAGTATACCGATTTTACGGTAGGTGGACGTAGATATACGGGTTACGATATTGACAACCCAGGAGCAAAAGAAATTCAACGTCAGTTAATTTCTCAAGTGGCACCACTCACAAAAGGAAAGAATTATGCGAAGTTAGGTTGGATGTTAACGAATGAGCCTCACTGGTTCACAATTAAAGATTCATGGGCTTCGGGTACAGTTTCTAATTTCACTTTACAGAAATTTAGAGGCTATTTAAAGGAGAAGCACAAGGATATTAGTGTATTAAATAAACGTTGGAATACCTCATTTACTTCTTTTGATGCTGTCGAGATCAGTATTCCAATTGAAGCAAAACTTCAAGGAACTTCGAAGTGGTACGATTGGATGAGTTTTAATCAATACAGAGTGACGGAATGGTTTACTTTTCTACAAGATGAAATCAGATCTCATGATAAAGAGGCTCACACTCATATTAAATTGATGCCTAACCTTTGGACAGAAAACAAAAGAGATCATGGTATTGATATGGAAGCATTATCTGATCTAACTTCTATAATGGGTAACGATGCGGGTTCTCATTATTCTGCCATGTGGGGTAAAAAAGAAGAATGGGTAGATCATTATGCTTACTCTTGGAGAGAGATGTGTATGAGCTATGATTTTTATAAATCCATATCGCCTAACAAGGTGATCTACAATTCTGAAACACATTATTTATCAACGGTAAAATTCAGAGAGTTGGATTTAAACCTCGATTATGTGAATGCAACCCATTGGATGGCGACGATCTTGGGTCTAAATTCTAGTAAAGCGTGGTTCTGGCCTCGAAAAGAAGACGGTTCTCTAAAAAGCTACACTGAAAAAGGTTATGCCGGATCTTTAGCCATGCAACCTGCAGTAGTGGATAAGGTAACAAGAACTATGATGGATCTAAACGCCAATGCTCAAGCACTTACAGAGATCCAAAATCTAAGAAAACCGATTCGTATCTTTTATTCTGAAACGTCAGCCATAAATCTTAAAAAACACATGGACGATGTGTTTACTACTTACGAAAATCTATTTTTCGAAGGATATTCAATCGGCTTTGTCACAGAGAATATTTTAAAGAAACAGTCTCAAAAAAACTGGGATGTAGTGGTTGTTCAAAAGACTCCATTCATCAAACAATCAGAAAAAGATGCTTTGCAAAAATACTTGGATAATGGTGGTACAGTAATCATAGATAATGCAAGTATTCTAAAGAACGAATATGGAGAAAAGCTTTCGCCTTTGAATAAAAGCAATGGTCAACTTATTAAGGTGGAGGACTTAAATGAAATGAAGTTGAAAGCTTTGGCAGAAGTGACTTCAAAGCATACTCTTCAAGTAAGTGAGTTAAATGATCATGCTAAAAAAGGAGTTTTTTGGAGGTATGTAAATACTGATAAAAACAGCAATATGCTTACGCTAATTAATATTGGTAAGGAAGCAAGAGCAATTGAAATTAAACTGACGGACGCTGAAAAGTCTACATCTGTAAAAAATATTCTAACTGGAGAGCAATTAGAGAATAACATCACCCTCCAGCCATTTGATGTTCTCTTTGTTGAAGTCAACGACTCTTTAAAATTATAAGTAACTACACAAGACAAACGATAAATTATAATCTTATGAAATCAATTTTTTTCATCTTAACACTAATCGTAGCAACATTTAATTTTCACGATTGCCAAGCACAAGCTGATCCTGAAGTGGAAAGTATTTTAAACCAAAAGAACTTTGGTTTTGAATCAAGAATGAGCGGTTGGTGGACAAAAGACAAACAATACTGGAGTATTACTGATGAAAAGTCAGCTTCAGGAAAAGTGAGCTGTAAATTTACATGTGACGCTATTCCAGAACAGCAAAACATGAAAATTGAAAGCAAGAACAATCACAAAGTAGACGATAGTTTTAAAATTAATGTTGAAGAAGGGGAGTACAAAATTCGTCTAAAAGTATTCTTGGAAGAACAACATCCTAAAAGTTTACACCTTAGTTTTGTAGAACCGAACAAAGCTTGGCTTCAATCCATTATCAAATTCAGAAAATTAGAAACAGGTAAATGGATCGATGTGGAAACTAAAATTAAACTGACCAACATCGTTAATGGTAAAATGGTTTTGATGGTTCCATCGAATGTAACACATGGAGGAGAAGGAACATTTTATGTGGACGATATTCGTCTAGAAAAAATATAAACTGAATTTTCTCAGTTATCAAAGAAGAGGTTGTCTCATTATTCGATAGAATCTTGTATCAATAGCCCAGGAATTAATTCCTGGGTTTTTGATACAAGATAAAAAGGATAAATGAGACATTCTTGTTTTGGTAAGTATAGGATAAATATGATGAAGAATCTTAAATGATATCTATGGATATTGTTGCATATACATTATTATAAGAGATGAATAGAATTACTTACTTTTTTACTGTTGTATTGTTTCTTGTGTTTTCTATTAATGCTGTCGGTCAGTCTTTAGAACAATTGGTAGAAGCTAAAATAGACTCCCTAGAAACATTAATTCTTGAAGCAAACAAACAAGAAATTGATACTCAAAAAGAGGAGATGATTGTCTTTACGGCAAAGTTGTTTTTAGATTTTGCTAAAGTGGATGAACAATCGATTTCCGAAAATAAAAACTACTACGCAGAACATCCTTTATATAAAGAGGAAGCCCAGCAATTAGCCAATGATCTACCTGATTTCGAAAGACAAAAAACATTAGAATTATTGGATGAGGCGGTGGCGCATATACATCAAGTACTATCAAAAAATATACTAAGGAAAGCGACAACGGAGATTAATTATTCCAACATTCAGCTCGACAATAATCATCTGATGCAAAATGGGAAAACTGTTTTTCTAATGGATTATGTATGGAAACCGGATGATGTTTCTGACGATACAAAAAAACACTTTGGTGCCTATGGGAGTGAATATATTTCACCAAGTTTTATCAACGAGGACTTCTCCTATAAAAATTGGGCATTTGATAGGGTCGCCAATAACAATAATCAAAATATCGGTGCCGTATTTATTGATAACAATAACATTCCTGCTTGGGCTTACGAAAAGTATGACAATTTTGATGTAGGAGGTCGAAAGTACGGAACATACGATATCGATCATCCTGGAGCAAGAGAAATATATGGGAAGCTTTTCGAATATTTTATTCCTTTAGTGAGTGGTAAGGAACACTCAAAACTAGGGTATATGTTATTTAATGAGCCTAGTTTTTTTACACGTGAAGGGACTTGGAATACTGGAGAAGTATCGGAATACACCAAAAGTAAATTCAGAACTTGGCTAAAAGAAAAACATCAATCTATCGAAAACCTAAATACATTATGGGCATCTAGCTACGGTAGTTTTGATGAGGTAGATGTACAAATTCCGATGAGTACCAACAAACAAGGTTTAAGTATTTGGTACGATTGGATGGCGTTCAATCAGTACAGAGTAACTGAGTGGTTTACATGGGTGAAGAATGAAATAAGAAAATATGATGATGATGCTAAAGTGCACATCAAATTAATGCCTTGGCTGTGGGTGAGAAATGCGAGAGATCATGGAATGGATTACGAAAGCCTCATTCGATTAACTGATATCATTGGAGTAGATGCGAGTGCTAAGAACGATCAGATGTGGGGAGAGAATGATTGGGACCACCGTTATGGTATGGAGTGGTTACCAACCACAATGATCTTCGATTTTTATAAATCTGTGCAACCCAATCAGTTTATTTATGATTCCGAGAATCACTTCTTAACATCAGTTTCTTTTATGTTTAAAGAAGTTGATCCAGATTATGTCAATGCTATTTATTGGTTAGGACACCTACATGGACTTTCAGCCTCAAAAAGTTGGGTGTGGTCTAGATTGAGTAATGGTAAGATTGATCCACAAAGACCTGTTAGTGGAGAATATATTGTGGACGTGACTCATCAGCCGAAAGTGCTCGCTCAAGTACAATCTACCATGATGGATTTAAATACTTTTAGTGAAGATATCTTTAAATTTCAATCCAAAGAAAAACCAATAAGAATCTTCTATTCTGAAACTTCAGCCATCAATAGAGAGGGTTATATGGAAGAGGATATTCACGAGATTTATCAACAATTGTATTTTGAAGGAATTCCTATCGGTTTTGCCACAGAAAACATCATTAAATCCAAGAAAGATGATTGGGATGTCATCGTAGTGTATAATACCGAATCCGTAAAAGAATCAGAAATTGATGCACTGCAAGAGTATATCAATGCAGGTGGAAAAGTGATACTCAATTCCAATTCATTAAAATACAATGAATATGGTGCGCCTCATTCAAAAGTATTAAACGGTGCGATTTACAATAACTCTTTAGCTGGTATGGCTGATCTAGCTGTTTCTAATGTAAAGAATTCTCCCAAATTGGAAATTGTAGAAACCAATGAAAGTACTGGTAAAGGGTGTTTTTGGCGATCAATATCAACTACAGAGGGCAAAGAGATACTTTCTATTATTAACCTTGGAAATACTGATGCTGATATCTCTATCAATTTAAAAAAATCAGACTATGGTACTTTCTGTTTCAACTTGATGACAGGAAAATCGATTGATAATCAGTTGGTGCTTTCGCCTTATCAGGTATACTTTTTAGAAGTGAGAGATGAAGTAAAAGTAACTCCAAGTGTGGGATTCGTTTCTCCTCAGAATGGAGACGAATTTTTAGTAAACAACACTGTAGATGTGGAGGCCACTACTTCAATTGATAATGGCAATATTAAAGGAGTAAGACTTTTTATTGATGATCATTACGTTGGAGAAAAAACAGCGGCTCCCTATAGTTGGTCTGTAGATTACTTTAAAGATCAACCGGCAAAATCGTATACCCTCACTTTAGTAGCTACCTCTGAAAAAGGAGTAGAGTCAACATCAAGTATTACGATTCAGACCAACTGTGAGAATATAAGTAGTGAGGTAACCGTTGATGGAAATTCATTAAAAGCGGTTCAAGAGGAAGCCACTTATCAATGGTTCAATTGTGATGCTCCGGAAATCATATTAGGAGATAACTCACCCATTTTTACTCCACAAGAATCGGGAACATATGCAGTAATGATTTCTAATGAGACGTGTACCACGATTTCTGATTGTATGGATATGAATGTCACCTCAATTGATGATCAAATAGGATGGGTGATGCCAACAGTTTATCCTAATCCAACAAACTATAAAACGACAGTTGATTTTGGGAAGCAGTATGATCAAATCAATTTAAAAGTGATCAATACGATTGGGGTAGTGCTTATGGATCAACAATATAAAACGAAGAGAAAAGTAGAATTGGATCTAAAAGAATACAAAACGGGGATCTATTTTATACAGGTTTCTACCAATGATTATATGAATGTTTTGAAAGTAGTCAAAGAGTAGTTGTATTTCAGCAGTAAATATGCCTCTAATTTGTATCTACTAATGAATATAATGTCTGTAATAATAAATAACAGCATAGACAAGCGGTTTTCATTAGGCGTGTAAAATACAATTAAACTAGTTTTGTTGAAAGCGAAATCATTCGTTTTGAAATTAATTTTCTGTAAAAATCAATCTTAAAAATTAACGGCAAACAATATTGTCATTCGTTAAACAAAACTATTTTTTTTGTATGAAAAGAAATATTACTTCAATTCTATTTTTCATCATCGGTCATCTGTCTTTCGCCCAGAATCTTATTCCTAATGGCGACTTCGAAGGTGATAATGGAAACTGGAATTTTAAAGGAACTTCAGAAATCATTTCTAATACGTATAATCCTGATCACGGTAATGCGGTTAGGTTCACAATGAATGCATCAGGCGGTTGGGCAACAGTAGGACTGAATCAAAATATTACAGATCAGTTTACTTTTCCTTTAGCGGAAGCGCAAGAATTTATGGTGACCTATGACCTTGCATTAGAGTTTGATGAAACTCAAATGACAGCAGCTGATGCAGATAAATATACTAATGACACCGGGTTTAGTACAGGCTTCTTCTTGATATCTAATGCTTCTAATCAAGGAAATTGGATGAAATCAACTAAAGAAGCAGGTTATGTTAACATTCAAAATGTCTATACTCTAGGTACGGATGTAAACGATTTAAATGTAGAGGTACGTATTGGTAAAGCATTAGATGGTTATAGCGACCAATTTAAACTAAGTGGCCTTTCGTATGTGTTTGATAACCTAGAGATGATTCCTCTTGCTGATTTTATGCAAGCAGAGTTAGAAGATTTAGCGCTTACTTTTAACAGTGTGGATCCTCAAGATGGTAATGGTATTGTGTTTGATATCGAAAGCTTTCCATCGTCTCATAAAGGTATATATTTAACTTGGGCATCAGGTAATCCGTCATTAATTGATGATCAAGGGGTGATTATCCAACGCCCTGAGGTAGAAACGAAGGTAACTTTTGTGGCGACAGCTACTTTACAAAATACAACTACTCAAAAAGAAGTAGAGGTTACTTTACTTCCCATCATAGATGGATCAGGAAACTATATTGTAAGTAATGCAAACTTCGAAAAAGATCTTGCGGTAGGTTGGAATACTATTAATGCAGGAAATTTCCAACAAGTGGACTACCATGGATCAAAAGCGATTCAACTCGAAGGTGGTGGTTCAAGTATTGGTAACTTACAGGTTAATTCTATTGGTTATCCAGTATATAAAAATCCATCAGTTGTTAGTTATTATAAAGTGACTTCTACGGTAGAATCAACAAATCCAGCAGATAAAATTAGATACCGTTTTAGATATCAATTAGCAGGAGATGCATCTTATACCTCTTTAACGGGAGTAGTAAATACTTCTGAAATTGGTGAGGGACAACATCATATTGTCAATTATTATCAGTTAGATAATCCTGAGGAAAAGTTATTGGAAGGATTAGGTGTTCAAATTCAATATGGAGGATCTACAGGTAATATCATCATTGATTATGTCAATTTAGAAGAAGTATCGGAGGACGAATATCAGTTAAATAACTTGGTCAGTACTTTTGCTCTTCAGTTACAAAATGAGGAAAACTTGAATAATGTTCGTACTAACTTCCCATTACAAACGACTGACGAATTAGGATATGGATCGACCATTACTTGGGAGGTGAAAAATCCAGATGCTTACCCTGATGCTGTAGTGATTGAAGATAATCATGCGGTATTGAATAGAAGCTTGGCAAAGATTGAAGGCGTAGAATTAACGGCTACAATTTCCAAAGGTAATGTAAGCGTTCAAAAGGTATTTACTTTTGCTTTAGCATCTTTCTCTCCTCAAGAACAGTTGGATCAAGCGTATGCTGCTTTAGAGGTACTTTTCGAAGAAGGAAACGCTTACGATAACGTCTTCCAAGATGTGACTTTAGTGACTTCTACTATCAATAATGTGAAAGTGGAATGGGTATCTAATCATGCAAATATTACTGAAACTGGAGAGGTAACTTTAACTTCTGAAGAAGTGGAAGGAACATTAACAGCTACCTTGACAAAAACGACAAGTACTGATCCTTTGACTGTTGATAAGACCTTTACTTTAACAACAGCTAAGAACGATGAAAGTAAAGTACAAGAAGTATTAGATGCTATTTCGATTACGTATGCTGTAGGCGATGATAAGGACAACGTTACACAAAATGTGGTATTACCTTTAACAGACGATACTTATGCAGATGCTGTGATCGAGTGGACTTCGGACAATGCTGCAATTACAAATGCTGGTGAAGTAACAACAAGTTATGAAGATAACATCACTGTAACTTTAACTGCTACAGCATCAATTGGAATGAAGGAGCAAAGCAAAGAGTTTGTATTAACTGTTGCTCAAGATGAAGCTCAAGCGGTTATTGAAGCTTTAAAATTAGTAGTAATTGACCTTAACGGTAATGTGGATGCGGATAATATCACAGATAATATCGTTTTATCATCAGATGGTGCTTTCAATACAAGTATTGAATGGACTTCTTCTAACGAAAATGTGTTGGCAACTGATGGTACAGTCAATCAAATTTCTACCGATCAATCAATCAAGTTAACAGCAGTCGCTAAATTAAATGATGCTGCATCAGAAAGTAAAGAATTTGATGTGATTGTATTGGGCGATCCTTCTAAGAAATTGGAAGAAGCTGTAATGGCGGTAGAAGTTGTTTATGCTGAAGGCGAAGATGCCAATAATGTGATGTCTAATGTAACACTTGCATCGACAGGATTATTTGATGTAAACATCTCGTGGTCATCTAATAATGAGGCTGTTATTGCTAACGATGGTGCAGTTGTGAGAAGTATAGAAGATGAGACCGTGACTTTAACGGCTACAGTAACATTAGACGATAAAAGCATGGACAAAACATTTGATTTGAAGGTAATTGCTGATGCATCATTACAATTTGCAGCGGCTGTAGAAGCACTTGAAATCGGACTTGCAGATGCTGATACGGAGGATAATGTGACTTCAGATGTAGATTTACCATTGTCATCTTTATATAACACTTTGGTTACTTGGGAATCGTCTAACGAGGACGTGATTACTGTAGATGGAGAAGTGACAGGTCAAGCAGAAGACGTAAACGTAACGCTAACCGCTACAATTACTTTAGGTGATTTATCAACTACTAAAGATTTTGATGTAACAGTGGCTAAGGTAGAAGCGCCAACATCGATTGATCCTAACCAAGTTGCGATTACAGTGTATCCAAATCCATCTGCTGATCAGATCAATGTCACTGCCAATAAAATCATACAGTCTGTAGATGTCTTTGATTTATTGGGTAGAAAAATGGAGAATTTACCAACACTTGAATTGGGTAATAATAAAGTTCAGATCAACATATCTAAATTACATAAAGGCAAATATGTTGTATTGGTAAACGGTAAAGCTAAAACATTTATCAAACAATAGGATAGGACACTATTGATATAAGGACTGACTGAAAGAAGAGGATGTCTCAAAATTCTGTAGAGCCTTGTATCATAAACCCCGGAATTAATTCTGGGGCTTATGATACGAGGGAAAATGGATAAATGAGACATCCTCTTTTTTATCCATTGCATAAAAGAGATTATCGTCCTGTAATACACTTAGATACATAAATTGTACAGTCCGCTACAAGACTCAAAGGGTTTATTTTCATCTTTAAAAACTTCTACTTCAAGCACAATCTGAAGAGGTCAATTATGAAATGAATTTACTAATGAGCATTATCTTTTCTATCAAAATGTAACTGATGAACGGAAGAGGATTGCTATTTAAAGAATGAAAGAAAATGAATCTTAAACAATTACTTTTTATCACTTCTATTTTTGTGGTATCCAACATTTGGGCACAAGATGAAGCTGATTTTTACACGGACAAAATCAATGATGTAACTAAAACCGTCAACTTAGTAGATGATTATGGGGTGAATAATCAAGATGATGAAGACGACAGTGAAGCTTTGCAAAGAGCAATTGATGAACTCACCGAACTACCGAATGGAGGAAGAATAAATATTCCGGCAGGGAAGTACTATTTTCAATCTATTCTTGTCAAATCAAACATCCACATTACAATAGATACAGAAGCACTTATTTATCCTACCGATCCTGGTAATGACAAGAACTATGTGATTATGAGTATTGGAAAAGATAATGAAGAGACTCGAAATGTAAGTGTGAGAGGTGTGGATGGTTATTACACCGTAGATGTTAGCAAAGCACGAAACCCGAATGTCAGAATGTTCCAATTGGTCAACGTCAAAAACTTTTTGATTTCTGATATGCATCTCGTAGATGATAACTCAAAATTCTCAGCCATTACTATTGGCTATTCGACTTACAATGGAGAATATGTAAGTTCAGAAAACGGAGTGATTAAAGACTGTAGTACTGTTGGTGCACATTATGGATATGGATTAATTCAATCTCAAGCGTTAAAAAATACCTTTTTCAAAAACCTTTGGGGTGAAGGTGGTGTAACGCTTCGATTAGAAACGGGATTGAATAAAATGAATGATCTTCAAGTAGGTGGAAATTTTGATATCTATGGCCAAAACATCTATTGTGAAAATGGGAATGCTGCAGTAATGATTTCTCCACATGCAATTAAGAACGGACACGTAGAAATTGATGGTGTAGAAGCAGTAAATACTGGTTTTGCGGTACGTATTGGTAAAGGGTATGTTACAAGTTCCCAAGAAGCTTTAGGAATCACTCCGGGATATTACGCCAGTACTTCTATTGTCAAAAACGTAAAAGCTACTTACGGTTGTAGTGCTCAAGTAAAATCAAAACATTTTAAATATTTCCCTTGTGAGGAAAAGCAATGGATAGGAACAGAATATAATCCTGATGGGGAAAGTTACCCAGCACCAGCAGTAGCTAATATTTTAAATACTGCAGATGGTAACAATAATACAGCTTTAGGTTATTTTGATGTCGCTATTTCAAATACTGAATCTATTGGGTTTAAAAACCAACCGAAAGACGTTGTGACGGAAGCAGATGAAAATACTGATTGTGGAGAAATTCCTCCTGTAACCGATGGTTGTGACTGCGAATGCAACAACAGTGGAGGTATTTCTAACTTACCACCTCAAGATGATCCTACCTATTTTGTTTTCCCTAACCCATCGCCAGATAAATTTAAAATTAGAGGAGATATTAGAGATACAGATCAAATTCACGTCATCAATCAGTATGGTGCTGTAATAAATGTAGAACCAATTTATTATGATACAAGATGGGTAGTAAATCTGCAGAATCAGCCTATTGGTATTTACTTCTTAAACATAAATGGAACAATTATTAAGTTGTTAAAAGAATAATTAGACCTGTTGACGAAGTAGAAGGTATTTATAAATCAATTAAAAAAGTCAACCTTAAAACAAGTATTTCTAATGTTTTAAGGTTGACTTTTTTTGTACGAGTTCTCTTCTATTCTTAGTGTTAAGCGCCAGCGTCACTAAGAATTTGTCATTGAAAAAGTCTAAAGACTTTTTTTGCACGAACGAAAACCATTAGAACTTATTTTGTATTAGACTTAGAGTTTTGTTATCAGAATTACCCTATTAATAATATATAAGGAATAGCTTAAGTTAGCTCCAATTCACTAAATATAAAAAACCTGTTATAATATCAATCAAACATGAAAAAGTTATTTTTATCAATCGTTGCGTTAATCGCATTTGTAACTGTCTCTAACGCCCAAACTTTCAATGTAGGCGACACCGTAAGGTATAACGGTAACACAAAGAAAGTGTACGTAATAACTAAATCTATTGCAAACGGCAAAAGGTTTAACTTAAAGAACGCTAAAACGGGTAACCAATGGGATGGGGTAAGTGCTAAAAAACTAACGACCTATACTGTACCTGTAGTAGTTGTAAGTAATGAATCTACTCAAACAGTAACTTATGATATTAACAGCAAACCTGACGCATTAGATTATGCACATGACTATAAAGAACGTAAAAAGGTATGGCGTTCGTTATTTTATGTAGGTTTAGGTGGGGCGACTATCGGAGCAGCTATAGCTTCAGCACCCGTTGTTGGAATAGGCGGAGTAGTTCTATTTATTGCGGGTATGGGCGAACTACATACTAACCCTATTAGAAACAATAAAGACAAAGTACAACGTGCACCTAGACACTTAAGATAATTACCACAATGAAAAAGATATTAATTACAATTATTACACTAATAACGTTCGTAACAGTATCGAATGCACAAACAAAGTCTGACGTATGCAAGGCAGTTGTACAGGCGGGTGTAGTAAATTATGCCGATTACAAAGGTAGTACACTGTTAGTTTATAAGAAAGTTCGAAATATTGACGACATAGGAACATTTAAAAAAATGTCTATGCGTGACAACATAAGTACAAAGTTAGGTAATATTAAAAGTGAATTAAGTAAGGCGGGTTTTACTGTACTTAAAATTTATGCTTACGATGAATACGACAATACTTTTATAGGACAGTATTATGTATCGAGTTTGTAAAAAAATTATTAGTTTATTTAGCATTAGGACGACCGTTCAGCTTGCCTTTTTTAAACAAACATAAATCAATCAATCATGAAAAAAGTATTAATCGTAGTATCATTATTTTTCGTTTTAATGTCATGTCATTCTTTAGAAACACAACATGACAATCTACTAATTGATTTAAATCAGAAAACATATAAAATAGGCGGCAGTGCCCTTGCGAATGACATGGTATACATCAATATGATGGCAAAGTATAAAGAACTTTATCGTATGCCTAATAGTGATGAAAAGGAAAAAATGAGTATTGAAATACTTACAAAAGTAAATCATTATTTAACTGCCACTTACGGTATAAAGTAACCAATAAAATGAAGTTAGCAAAGTATCTATTCAGACCAAATGCACTATTTTACGTCTATATAGTGTTAGCATTGTTAGCCATTGGATTTAGTAGTAAAGCACAAGACGACTTTAAGACTAACACGGGCTATGTTTCTACTAAAACATCATTTATAGATTTTAACACAGAAGAAATAAAAAAGCTACACCCTAATAGTATGGTTATATTAACTAATGAAAACGGTGTGTGTCACCTAAGTTTCTTATGTATTGATCCTGAAACGGATAAAACAATAGAAGGGAAGTATGAAATAGTTTTGAGTAAATCAAAATACTTTAATTATGAATTTGAACCTGCAAAAGTAGGAGACCCGAAAGTAAATATATTCATTCCTAATGGTAAAGATACATGGGAAGTTATAGTAACATTCTTTGACGGTACTTTAATAGACATGGGAGGTATAAGAGAAATAACGCCTGACGAACACAAAATATTAGCTTCGGGAAAGTCACCATTTTTAAACTAATAAAACAATGGATGGACCTAATTAATTTGACTGGACAATAAAAAAAGGCTGAATCAATCACATAGATTCAGCCTTCTAATTTATTTGAAAAGAGTTATTTACTTTGACTTGATAGTTAACTTAACCTTCTCATTCATCGCCGATCTCATTGCCTCTAAATCCTTTTGATAAGCTTTGTCACTAGCAACATTCGTCCACTCATTAGGATCTTTTTGATGGTCGTACAACTCTTCGAAACCATCCTTGTAAATAGTGTATCTAAAACGGTTAGAACGGATAGAATGCATGCCTTCATCCTTAGAAGTTACCGCTGTTCTATTCAGCTTTTTCTTTGGTGATTTTACCAATTCGATAATACTGCTTCCTTCGTTTTTATCGTTGGCAGGTAGGCCACACATTTCTACTAGAGTCGGGTAAATATCAAGTAGTGAGACCACTTCTTCAGATGCTTTTCCACCTTTTTCTCTTGGATCGTAAATCACCAAAGGTGTTTTAGCCGAACGTTCCCACAAAGTATTTTTACCCCAAATATCTTTTTCACCTAAGTGCCAACCGTGGTCGCCCATAATCACAATAATCGTATTGTCTTTGTATTCCGATTTTTCTAGCGCATTGATCAATTCACCCACACAGTCATCTGCAAAAGTGAGGTTAGCCAAATAGGCTCTTACTGCATCTTGCCAAAGACCTTTAGACACTAATTCGTCGTGAAGACCCAATTTCATTTTGTTGCCAAAACTACCTGTGTCTTTGATGTCGTCTTTTAAATAAGCAGGTAATTCGATCTTATCCACATCATACATATCGAAGTATTTTTTTGGAGCGTACCAAGGTAAGTGAGGTCTAAAAATACCACAGGCTAAGAAGAACGGTTTGTCGTGTTCTTTCTCTAAAAATTTCGCACAATACTCTGCATTTTGCCAATCGTTAGTTTCTTCTTTGGTGTCGTCAATTGGATACCAATCGAAGTTTTTCTTGGCGGTACCTTTCATATCTTTTCTACTGAAATCAATACCATGGCTTCTTCTTAAAGACTCTTCTGGAAATCTAGTTCCTAATTTTGAAAGTTTTTCTTCTTGAAAAGATCCAGGATCACTACCCGGTTTAGGCTTTGGTTTATTTCCTCTTGGGCTATGGAAAATCTTACCCGAAGCAACTGTCTGATATCCATTCGCACTAAAGTGTTGAGGAAGAGTAACCACATTTTCAAATCCTTCGTGATCTCTAAAGTGTTCAGAGTTACCATATACTTTAGTGGTCGACGGTCTCAAGCCTGTAAGCAAACTTGTTCTTGATGGATTACAAA
Source organism: Flammeovirga yaeyamensis (assembly GCF_018736045.1). Classification (NCBI taxonomy): domain Bacteria; kingdom Pseudomonadati; phylum Bacteroidota; class Cytophagia; order Cytophagales; family Flammeovirgaceae; genus Flammeovirga; species Flammeovirga yaeyamensis. Next base: position 898,004 of record NZ_CP076133.1, read on the forward strand.
GTGGAGCGGCACAATAAGCATTCTTAAACATCACTCCTTTTTTAGCGATTTTGTCGATGTTAGGTGTAATCGCTTGAGGATGACCTTCGAATGCACCCACCCAATCGTTCATGTCGTCGACCATGATGAACAGCACATTCGGTTTTTCATTTTGTGCTTGTAACAGACTTACCGATAGTAGCCCGAAGACAAGGAATGTCTTAAATATTCTACTTTTCATATTTTTTTCATTTCAATGATAAAAAACCTGAGGAATCAGGAACATACAAATATGTTTTTTTTCGATGTTTTACGACTTTCGGTACGTTCTTAATATGTCTTTGTTAATCCATTCCGTAATTTTGAGTACAATTTCGAATTTTGTATCTGCATGTACAATAAGATTTGTACAGTAAAAGGATGTGAAATAGTTAACTATCAGATAAACAATGAAGTAGGATTGTTATCTGTCCGGTGTCAATTTGTGCCCACACGTACAGATACAAAGTACTGATACAAGAAGACCCCTTAAAAATGATGGTCAGCTACATTTGCCTAAGTGAAATGAAAAAATGAATCATTATGAAGAAATTCAACTCTTTATGTAAACTCATCGGTTTCATCACCTTGTTTTTGATGAGTACGAGTGCTTGGGCTCAAAAACAGGGGATAACTAGTATAGATACCGATTATACAATTACGCATGTTCGTAATGCCAATTTCAAAAAGAAGAACTATATCGTAGCCAATAGTTACGAAGGTAGAATTCTCATTTTTGATGAAAAAGGCAAAAAGCTGTGGGATCATCCATTATCAGGATATGCCAATCACGATCTATGGTGCGACGATATTAATAACGATGGCAACGACGAAATCTTAGCAGCTAATGCCGATGGACACCTATATGTATTAAACCATAAAGGCGATCTATTGTGGAAATACAAAGCCGAAGACACACCTCTTTCATCGGTGACCGCAATGAATGGTGCCGAAGGTAAATATATTGTGATTGGCGGTATGGACCGATACCTCTATTACCTTTCTCCAAAAGGAAAACTAATCCAATCCATTTTTGCAGATGACTACTCTCTAGAGAAAGCGCGATCAAAAATGAAAGACAAAAGAATTCCTAGTTCAACTTCTCATGTGGCTAATTTCTTACGTCCTGCTAAATACACTAATGGAGAAGAGATTTTGGTGGTTCACGGTATGCACAATCAAAATAATTCGACAGGCTCTATCTACTTATTTAAGGCAGATGCCAACACTCCATTCAAGAAATTCAGTCTTGGAACAAAAGGTACCGTAGGTGATCTTAGAGTTGTCGATGCCAATAATGATGGTGTAAACGAGTTGTCTTTGGGTTCTTCTGGAATGCTAGAGAAAGGTCAAATTACTGAAGTGAATTTAGAAAGTAAGGAAGTGATTTCTCATTCTTTCAGAAAAAATTTCAGAAAGGAACTTAAAAACTACGGTTACCGTGTTGCTCAAACCGACTTAGTGATGCTTGGCAAAGAGTCTAAGTTTTTCACCTTAGTAGGGAACAACATCATTTTGCAAGATGCGAAGTACAATGTACAAACTGCAGAAGTATTGCAAACGAAATATGCTTACAACAATATGTGGAAAGATACTTCTACAGGTAACATCATTTTAGCAAGTGCACAAAGTGGAGGTAGCTGTATTCATATTCTTCATCTTGATAATCCTTCATGGAAGAAAGCGTACAAAAACTTAGAGCCTAAAGGAAAATTATCTAAGTTATTAAAGAATACTGCCGACTTTAGATCAACTATTCAGTCTTTCAAGAAACCGAAGTGGGAAAGACAAGGTCAGGAAGTCTTTTTCATGACGGAGAAGATCAACGAAGGCAACGAAGAAATTATCGCCAAATTGAAGAAGCAAAACAAATCCCCTTATTTCTTGAAGAGTCAGCATATGCCGAAAGTAGAGAATTGGGACCGTACCGACTTTGGTAATAAGGTGTATACTGAAAAGCGTGATAGAAGAAAAAAATATGCCTTAACACAACAAGATGTTTTGGATATTCTAGTTCCTAACTATAAAAACGAATACGGCATCAGTTATTGGGGTGGACATGGTAACGACCCAATGATGATTAGCTTAGAAACAGAAAAGAAAATTCTTGATGCAGGAGGGGATAAAAAGACAGTCATGATCTTTCCAGAATTGGAGCATTATGATCAGAACTTTGCTTATGTAATGGACAACTTCTTATATCCTTTGGCCGATTATGCTAAAGGAAAGAACGCTAATATTTATGTAAGGACTAAACACGCTTTCTGGCATTCGATTATCTACCTTCCAATGTGGAACGGATTGGTTTCTGGGGAATACTCTTCGATATTTGTGCCTTCTATGGAGGAAACTACAGATAAGTCAATGGACTTGAGCTACTCAGGGAAAATGGGTATTTGGGCGAGTGGAGCCACGGATAGCTGGGGAGCAAGAGCAGCAAGAGACAACACAAGTTATTACAGACAAAGGCAGTTCTCGAGTCAGACTATTCCGAACCACATGTTAAGAATGATGGTGTACAACATAGCCAGTGGAGCACAGTATTTAAATAACTTCCATGTGGATCAGAAATACTTTAGTGTATTGTACGAGATGGTCGACAAAGGTGTGATTTATGTGCCTAAGAAATCGGAGATCGTAAGTTTCAACCCGGTTCACCTAAGTATGACAACTCCGGATAAAGACTTTTTAGATGAAGGAAACAACGTGAAGTGGACGACTTTCTACGATAAAGAGAAAGAAGATAATCGTAAAATGGTATTCTCTCGTTTGAATGGTTCATGGCCTGCAGCACCTGTAACAGCATATGATTTCTCTGCTTATGCATCAGGTTCTAAAGAGAGACGCTTAGACTTCTTACCGAAGTTCGAAAATGGGATGGTATTAATTACCCCACCTCAAAATGGAGTGTTTGCCGATAAAGATGCTCCAAGAGGAAAATTAGAGGATCATCTTCACCCATTATATAAGAACATCACGAAGGAATTCATCACCAATGGTAAAGACTATTTATCTGCAGATGGAAAGCAAACCTTTGCAGCAGATACTTACTACAAAAATGTAGAAAAAGCCATTCAAGAAGGAAGCAAGCAAATTCCTGTCAATGTATCTGGAGATGTGGCTTGGGTTGCCGTTCAAACTGCACCAAATCATATTCGATTAACGTTGGTGGATAATGGGTATATTAATCCCGACGATCGCACAGCAAAAATCACTTTCAATTCTATTGAAGTGAAAGGAGTGAAGGATGTGGTTTCTAAGGAAGAAATCGATTACTCAGATAAAAATATGGAAGTGGAAATACCTTGTGGTCTTTTCAGATTTCTTGATATTGAGTTGAGCGTGCCTTTGTAGGAATACATTAATTTTAATTCGCTTATAAAGCAGTAAAAAATCATCATGTTGTGAATATATAGCATGATGATTTTTTTGTTTACTATCAAAAACTAGCAAAGCTTATAATCCTAATTCTTCTCTTTATCCTGATCAGCTCTTAAGCAAACTATTTTATTAACATCATACGATAGATAAAAAAGTCCAAACTATGGGTTAATCTGTCCTAATACCTATTTAAGCGTTGATTCATTGCACGAATGTTAAGTAATTGAACCTAATGATTTTTAAATGAACATTATACAAATGGTAATGAAAAGGAATGATGATGAATTATTTTACTAATTAGAATTAACACGAATTGAAATGAAAAAACTCAGTTTAACATTACTTATTTTTCTACTATCTTTTACTGCATTTTCGCAGTCAGCCAGCTACAGTACATCAACCGTTTCAACACAATGCTGGACCACAAATCCGGTGATCGCAACAGCAACACAACAAAACTCCATTGCGGTCTTTGAGAACTTTGTCTATGTGGTGTTTTATAATTCCGATAGATATTTATGTATCTCAAGAAGTGATAATTATGGAAATGGAGGTTGGAAAACCATTCAGCTGAACCACCGTTACGAAAAACGAAATGGGGTTTGGGATAGTCATAATACACCCAACATTGTGATTTCGCCAATCGACAAGCGTATTCATTTATCTTTTGATATGCACAAAAGAGATCTGAGATATATGCTTTCTTGGGCCAATACAGCTACCATCAGTAATTCTGAATTTACAGCAAGCAGATTTAGTTCTGTCCGTAATTATTTGGAAGCGAATAAAACAAAAATTACAGATGTTACATACCCTCGTTTCTTTGTAGGCAGAAACCAGCATCTATTTTTCATGTACCGTAAAGGCGGTAGTGGAAACGGAGATACCTACATGGTAAAATATAATAATGATGCCACTTGGGGAAAGCCCTTTGAGATCATAGATGGAAACATTGGCACCCACAATGGAAGTGGTAGTCGATGTGCCTATTTTAATGATGTTCAGTTCCATGCGGGTAAAATTCATTTAACATGGGTTTGGAGGGAAACTTCAAACGCAGATACCAATCATGATTTAATGTATGCCTATTCGGGTAATGATGGTGTCTCATGGAAAAACTCCAACGGAGAGTATCTATCCATGCCGATGAATCTGAATAGTCCAGGTTTAAAAGTCGCAACCATTCCTACAAATACCGGCTTGATAAACCATAATGGATGTGCTGTCGATGGAGACGGAAATGTACATACAGTATTAAGAATCAATGGTGGATACCATCATTATTATGGAATTAAAGGCAGTGATGGCAAGTTTAATTGGTCATCTAGAACAGTAGCCACTTTTGGAGGTGATCGTCCAAAATTATATTGCGATCGCTCATCAAATACTTTATATCTGATGGTAAGATCGTCAACCACATTACGATTGTATGCCACAGTATCCAACAATAAAAATTGGAATCAGTGGAAGGAAATAAAATCATTTTCAGATAAGTTTTCTTCGACAACAAATAGCATAATCAATAGTTCTGGGAATAAGTTAACCACTATGGCCGTGTCAAGCGATGCTCGTTTACAGGTGGTACATTGGGCACTTTCCCCCAGTTCAAATGCAAGAACATTAGGAGTAACAGAGGAGTCTTTATTGGAGGATAAGAAAATTAGGATATACCCTAATCCAACAAGTTCTTCTTTTACCATTGATTTTGGACAAATTGAAAATGCTGAAGTGTTGATATATAATCAGTTAGGTCAGAGGGTGTATCAAGACGATGTTTCGGAGAGAAGCTTAAGACTTTCTAAGGGGAATACCTTTAGCAAGGGAATCTATTTGATCAATTTTATTGATAAGTCAACACTAAAGGTTTATCAAGAAAAATTGGTGATTCAATAGTTGTTTTAAACATTTAAAATCATCAGATGATATCATGTATAGTGTGAACAAACAACTTATTAAATCTTAGAAATCATTGGTAGAGTAATGCTTTTTCTTGAGTTAAAGCATTACTTCTTCCTATTTACAGACTAACTGATGTGTGTTTATAACATTATTTGTCAGGAATACTTAAGCTTAATGGGACTACAGATTTGTGAAAATGATACTGGAAATTATTAGTGTAATATAAAATATAAACTATCTTGAAACGAAGAAATTTTTTAATTAACTCCGCAATGCTAGGAGTGGGTTTAGGTTTACCTTTGGGGTCCTTGTTTACGTCGTGTACCAATGGACACGGAAGCAATAAGACCGATTTAGATTTTAAAGACTTTTCATTCAATCTATTAAAGAAATGGTGTGATGGTATGATCGCAATACAAATTGATAAGCCTGAAGACCCGAAATTACATGGATTAATGGAATGTCCTGCTTGTGAGGTGGTACATGCAAGATTACAAGATGCAGTCTATCCTATGTTTTACATGGCTAAAGCTACAGGAGATAAAAAATATGTAAAAGCAGGGATTAATGCATTTGAATGGGCGGAAGCCAATGTGAGTTTACCTGATGGGAGTTGGACGAATGATCTTAATCCGAAGTCTTGGAATGGAACGACTGTTTTTGGGGCGATTGCTCTAGCAGAAACACTTAAACATCATGGGGATTTATTGGATGAGGATAGAAAAGATCAATGGACAAAGCGTTTAAGTAAAGCGACTGATTTTATCATCAAGAAATTTCCGAAAGTAGATGCCACCAATGTGAACTACGGAGGAACAAATATATATGCACTTTACTTGATTGGTGATTTATTGGATGAACCAAAATATATCAGTAAGAGTAAAGCATTAGCGGAAGAGATAAAAACCTACTTTACTAACCCGAATGGCTTATTGTATGGTGAAATAAAACCTTCAGCACATAAGTTAAGTGCAAAAGGTTTACCGGGAGTAGACCTTGGGTATAATGTGGAAGAAACCTTAAACAGCTTGGCATTATACGCTCATGAAACCAAGGACAAAGAATTATTGAAGTTGGTGACAAAATCGTTGAATAGTCATCTACAGTTTATGATGCCTGATGGTGGTTGGGACAATAGTTGGGGAACGAGAATGTTTAAGTGGACGTATTGGGGAAGCCGTACTTGTGATGGTTGTCAGCCAGCTTACAGCATTTTGGCGAACTCCAATCCATCTTTTGGAACAGCTGTTATTAGAAACACAGAACTGTTAGATCGATGTACAGATAATGGACTTTTACATGGAGGAATGCACTATGTGTCTCATGGAATAAAACCATGTTTGCATCATACATTTACCCATGCGAAATCATTAGCATACATGTTGGATAATTGGAGTCATTTACCCAATATAAATGATAAAACACCATTACCGCGTGCAGCATCAGAAGGGATTGATTATTTCGAAGAATTAGATACGGTGTTGGTATCAAGAGGTAATTGGAGAGCAACGGTAACGGCTTATGATGCAGAGTATTATCACAAAAAAGATCTTCGTCAAGCTACTGGGGCCTCTCTATCGACATTGTATCATAACAAATTAGGATTGATCTGTGCTGCAAGTTTGGCAGTGTATAGACAGATGGAGCCTTTAAATCAGCAAGATGCCCCAGGAAAAGATATTGCCCTAACACCACGCATAGAAACTTTTTCTAATAATGTATGGTACACCAACCTATTCGATTTAGAAGCATCATTCAATACAAAAAATGATGACTATTTGGTCGCCGTGGAAGGGGCGGTGCAGTTAAAAAACGAAAGCAGACAAAAAGTAAAAGATACAGCAAGTAATTTCAAAATCGATTATCAGTTTACCTCAGATTATTTGAGAATCATCGCTGAGACTGACCAAGAAATTGAAAAGAAAACAGCTTTTGTGTTACCGATTATCTCGCCAAACGATGAGATTGTCGATCAACCTCAACCCAATATTTTAACGGTAAAAAAGTCAGGTGGATTATTGAAGATCACATCCAATGTTCCGATTAAAGTAAGGGCAACAGAAAAAAACAGAACCTTTAATATGGTCCCTGGAGTGGAGGCTATTCCATTGGATTTATTTTTTGATAAAGCACAAAAGACAATTGAAATAAAAGTAGAAGTAGTTTAAAAGTTGAAAATCATAGTGTAGTAAAACATAGAGTATAAACCAACATCGCCATCGTTTAGGAGCTTCTCCTTTTCGATGGTTTTTTTATAGATTATACCTTTTTGATATATCATAAAGTACTTTAACTTCTTGGAAAAGGGGTGTTTGTCAGTGAGTTGGACGAATTGACATTCAAATCGGATTTTTTTTCAGTAAAAATTATTCAGTTTTAGATCAGACGAAAAAAAATGCAGACTTCTCAATTTTTTTGATATGAACATTAGAATGAAAGGGTTATTACTAATGGGCCTTTGGTCCCTTTTATTAGGAGTAAACACAAAAGCGCAAACCATAAATAAAAATAAATCAGACCAACCGAATATCATTTTTATACTTACAGATGATCAGCGTTGGAATGCATTAGGTTATGCCGGAAATAAATATGCTACCACTCCAGAAATGGACAAGTTAGCCGAACAAGGTACTTACTTTAGAAATGCCATTGTCACCACTCCGATATGTTCGGCAAGTAGATCAAGTATTTTTACTGGGGTACATGAACGTTCGCATAGATATACTTTTCAAACGGATGACATGAGAGAAGAGTATATGGAAAATGCATATCCTTTAGTACTTAAAGATGCAGGGTATTACACTGGTTTCTTTGGTAAATTCGGAGTAAAATATGCAGGCAAAGAAAAACTATTTGATGAAATCGAAGACTATGATCGTGCTTACAAGTACAAGGATTATAGAGGATATTATTATAAAACCATCGATGGAGATACGGTTCACCTGACAAGATATACTGGACAAAAAGGATTAGATTTCTTGGAGAATGTTCCAGAAGATAAGCCTTTCTCATTATCACTTTGTTTTAGTGCTCCACATACACACGACGGTGCTTCAGAGCAATATTTCTGGCAAGAAGAACCCGGTAAGCTATATCAAGATATGGATATGCCGGCTCCTGCTTTATCAGAAGATAAATACTATGAGGCATTACCTCAAATGGTAAAAGATGGTTTTAATAAAACGAGATGGTATTGGAGAGACGATACTCCAGAAAAATATCAACACAGTACAAAAGGATATTACCGAATGATCTATGGTGTAGATCAGGAAATCACAAAAATCAGAAATAAATTAGAGGAGAAAGAGTTGGCCGATAATACGGTCATCATCTTGATGGGCGACAACGGCTTTTTCTTGGGCGAGAGACAAATTTCAGGAAAATGGCTGATGTACGATAACTCTATTCGAGTTCCACTTATTATCTATGATCCAAGAGGAAAAGAACACCATGATATAGATCAGATGGCTTTGAATATCGATATCTCAGCTACTTTAGCAGATATCGCCGGAGCCGATGCACCCGAAGCATGGCAAGGTAAAAGTTTGATGTCTTTCGTAAACAATGGAGGTAAATCTTTTGATCGAGATACAGTGCTAGTAGAGCACCTTTGGGAATTTGATCACATTCCTCCAAGTGAAGGGGTGCGTACAAGCGATTGGAAATATCTACGTTACGTAAACGATAAATCGATAGAGGAATTATACTACATCAAGAAGGACCCAAGAGAAACTAAAAACCTGGCAAACAAGAAAAAGTATCAAAAGGTTTTAGCAGAGTTTAGAGCTAAAAATGATGAGTTGGCAAAACGTTATGCCGATAAATATTCGGGTGTTCCTTATGGTTTAACTGTAGAATTAATTAGAGAACCTGCACAAACAGAAATACTAGACAATCAGCCAGAATTAGGGTGGATGATTCCTCAACAAGCAGGTAAACAGAAAGGGTATCAAGTATTGGTTTCTTCTACAAAGGAGAAAGCCGAAATGAATATTGGTGATGTTTGGGATAGTGGAAATGTACGCAGTAATCAATCAACAAATATTGAAATTGATACAGTATTGTCATCTAACCAACAGTACTTCTGGAAGGTCAGAATTTTTGATCAGAACAATATCATCTCAGAATATTCGGAGATTCAAGAATTCAAGACAGGCAATTTGATGAAAAACGAAACTTCATCGAATATCTTTCAAATCGAAAACAAAACTCCGGAAGCTGAGAAATCTTTAGGTAAAGGAAGTTATTTCTTCGATTTTGGAAAAGATGCATTTGCCGCTTTAAGTATTCATTACAAAGCCACAAAAAAACATCAATTGACGATTCGATTGGGGGAAAAATTATTAGAGGGTAGAATCGATCAGAAGCCGGGAGGAACTATCCGTTATCAAGAAGTGACTTTGGAGGTGAACCCTGATCAAATGTCTTATAAAGTTCTTATCCTTGCGGACGAGAGAAATACCAATAAGTTAGCCGTGGCATTGCCCGATTCATTTCCTGTCTTGATGCCATTTAGATATGTGGAAATAGAAGGAGCAGAAGATCAATTATCTACAGAAAATGTGATACAACACGCTTACTTTGGTTATTTCGATGGAAATAGCAGTTCGTTTTCTAGCTCAGATAAGATATTAAACGAAGTATGGGATTTATGTAAATACTCTATCAAAGCCACCACTTTTGCAGGGTATTACGTAGATGGAGATAGAGAGCGTATTCCTTATGAGGCCGATGCTTATTTAAATCAGCTGAGTCATTATGCTATGGATAATGAATATGCGATGGCTAGAAAAACAATTGAATATTTCTTCGAAAGTAAACCCACTTGGCCGACAGAGTGGCAACAACATGTCGCTATGATGATGTACCAAGATTATATGTACACTGGAAACACAGAATTAATACATCGTTTTTATGAGCGTTTAAAGGTAAAAACGTTGATGGACTTGGAAGTGGAAGATGGTTTTGTAAGTACAAAATCGGAAGCTCATAATGCCGAATTCTTATTGAGATTAGGCTTCCCTGATACTACCAGAAGATTAAAAGATATTGTCGATTGGCCTCCAAAAGCGAAGAATTTTGGTGGAAAGAAAGGGATGCAACAAGGTGAGAGAGATGGATATGTTTTCAAGAGAATCAATACGGTGGTCAATGCTTTTTATTATCACAATATGAAAATCATGGCTGAATTTGCTCGCATTATGGACAAGCCTGATGAAGCCATTGATTTTGAATTTAGAGCCATTAGAGTGAAGAAATCGATTAACGAACAACTATTTGATACTGACAAAGGCTATTATGTAGACGGCGTTGGTACCGATCACGGTTCTCTACATGCTAACATGTTTTTATTAGCATTTGATGTAGTTCCTGAGAGTAGAAAGCAATCGGTAGTAGAACATGTGAAATCTAGAGGAATGGCTTGTAGCGTTTATGGTGCACAATATTTATTAGAAGCTTTATATGCTGCAGGCGAAGAGGATTATGCTTTAGAATTAATGAATGCCACTCACGACAGAAGTTGGTACAATATGATTAAGATTGGTTCGACCATCACCTTAGAAGCATGGGACATGAAATACAAAACCAACTCTGATTGGAACCATGCTTGGGGAGCTGCTCCAGCGAATATTGTTCCTAGAGAAATGTGGGGAATTCAACCTATGGAGGCAGGTTTTGGAAAAGTAAGCATCTATCCACAGTTAAGTAAATTGAAAGATTGTGCTATAGAATACCCAACGGTAAGGGGCAACATCAAAGGGTCTTATCAAAAGGTGAGTAATCGAGTGAAAAAATATACGATTGAGCTGCCGGCAAATATGGTAGGAGATTTTAAACTGAATTTATCATCAGAAGATATTGTCACTTTAAATGGTAAGACAGTGGATACCACTTTTGGATCGGTTCGATTAAATCCTGGTGTAAATCAGATTTATATCAAAGTGAACTCATTCTAAAAGGAAATAAGATAGAAAAAGGTTCAGGTATTCTAAAATTGGAATTACTTGAACCTTTTTTAATTATTGAAATGAAAACTGAATTATGAAAAGCTACCTAAAACTAAACTTACTTTTTCTTTTTTTGTGTTTGCATCAGTTAGTCAGTGCACAAACACAATACACCATTAATGCGTCTTGGCAATTTATTAAAGACGATGAAATAAGTGATGTCAACGATTTTCTATCCAAGTTAAATAAATCAGAAAATATAGATTTACCTCATACTTGGAACGATAAAGATGTGATCGATGAACATCAAGGATATTACCGAGGGGCAGGGTGGTACACTAAAACGGTGAAGATACCATCTAGTTATCAGTCAAAAGAACTCTTTTTATTTTTTGAAGGGGTGAATACTGTTGCCGAAGTGTACATCAATTCAAAGTTGGCAGGTACACATGTAGGCGGCTATACACGTTTTGTGGTGCCCATTTCAGAATGGATTCAATTCGATGAAAATAAATTGCAAACCACCTTTCAAGTGGTCGTAAAAGCCGATAATAGTTTCGATGAAATGATTCCTACTCTAACAGCGGATTTTACTTTTTTCGGAGGGATTTATAGAGATGTAAATCTAGTGGTGAAAGATAAAGTGCATTTTAATTTTGAAGATGATGCTTCTAATGCCTGTTTTATTACCACTCCTTTGGTGAGTGCATCAGAAGGTAAGGTACACCTTAAAGCAAGAATTAAAAATAGTGCTACTGATAAGAGGAAGTTGAAGTTGGTGAGTAAAATCTATGATCCAAAGCATCAATTAATCCTTGAGAAAAAAAGCAAATTACAGCTAGATCATAAAGAAAATAGAGTAGTTGATATTGATTTTGAAACCATTGCTCAACCTCTTCTTTGGAGTCCAGATCATCCCCACTTATATACTGTTGTATGCGAAATCTGGGATGCAAAATCCAATACAAAACTAGATGAAGTTACTAATCCATTAGGGTTCCGATGGTTTAAGTTTGATACCGACAAGGGATTCTTCCTTAATGGGAAACCTCTAAAATTGATAGGCACGAATCGACATCAAGATTTTAAAGGGATTGGGAATGCATTGCCTGACTATCTGCACTACAAGGATATTCAGATGATCAAAGAGATGGGCAGTAACTTTCTTAGAATATCTCATTACCCTCAAGATCAAAGTATTCTTGAAGCTTGTGACCGTTTAGGAATTCTAACGACTGTGGAAACTCCTGTGATTAATACTGTGACAGAAGACGAACAATTTGATAAAAATTGTATGAGTGCTCAGTTAGAAATGATTCGACAAAATTATAATCACCCAAGCTTGATTGTGTGGGCGTATATGAACGAAATTCTATTAAAGCCGAAGTATAAAAAAGAACCGAAGCGTTATAAACAATATACCGATTACGTCTTGCAATTAGCTAAAAAGTTAGAAGCAATTACGAGAGAAGAAGATCCTTATCGATACACAATGATTCCTAATCATAGTGGTTTGGATACCTATAAAAATGCAGGTTTAACCGAGGTACCCATGATTGTAGGGTGGAACATTTATGATGGTTGGTACGGTAGATCTTATGATGCATTGGAAGATAAACTGACGAAATTCCATGATACCGTTAAGAAACCGTTAATCATCACAGAATATGGAGCAGGAGCTGATCCTAGATTACATTCACTTGATCCTAGCAGATTTGATTTTTCGCAAGAATACGCAACGGCCTACCATCAGCATTATATAAAAGTGATCAAAAAGCTTCCTTATGTTGCTGGAGCAAACGTATGGAATTATGCTGATTTTAGTTCTGAACAAAGGGTAGATGCGGTACAGAGTATCAATAATAAAGGATTGGTGGGTATAAACCGAACACCAAAAGATGTCTATTATTTTTATCAGGCGAGTTTACTGGAATTACCATTTTTAGCTTTATCTACAAAAAGTTGGAAACGTAGAACATGTATAGAAGATGAAAATAATAAAGGAATTGCGACACTACCCGTTCAAGTATTTTCTAATCAATCTGATATTGAATTATACATTAACGGTAAAAGTATTGGTCATAAAAACGTCGAAAATTCAATAGCGACTTTTGAAGTACCGTTTACAAACGGGATCAATAAATTAAAAGCAATATCGGGAGAGGAGGAAGATTATGCTGAAGTAAGAATCGACCTTTTACCAAGATCTTTAGAGCAATTTCCTATTAATGGTTTATCAATTAATTTGGGCGATAAACGATTCTTTTATGATGATCAAATAGATCAAGCATGGGGATTAAATCAAACGTATAACAAAGGAAGTTGGGGCGCTATTGGAGGAAAATCATTTGTGCGCACCTTTAATAGAAGACAGCACCCTTATGGAACAAATCAACCTATTGAGGGCACTTATAACGATCCTATTTATCAAACTCAATTGGTGGGAATAGAACAATTTAAATTGGATGTGCCACCGGGAGTGTACGAAGTGATTCTTCATTTTGCGGAATTAGAAGGTAATCATGTAAAACATCTTCCATATGATTTAATGGACGATGAGGAGATGGATAATGAAAAAGTGAGTAGAACTTTTTCAGTCAGAATAAACGATGAATTATTGATAAATCGATTGGACCTGATGAATCAATATGGAGAATACAAAAAAGTAGAAATAAAAACGGAAATAAAGGTCAGCAACAATCAGTCAATAGACATACAATTTGATAAGATCGTTGGAGAACCGATTCTAAATGCGATAGAGATTTACAAAAAATAATAGTCATATTTTAAATGCTTCAATAATGAAACGAACAACAACACTATTTCTCTTTCTCTTTTTCTATGCCTCACTTGGTTGGGCACAAGAAAAAAACAATGTGCTTATTTTCTTAGTCGACGATCTACGACCCGACTTGGGTTGCTACGGGAATACGAAAGTAAAAAGTCCAAATATAGATAAGCTAGCAAATGAGGGCATTACATTTAATCACGCCTACGCTCAACAAGGTATTTGTGCACCTTCAAGAATGAGTATTTTAACCTCAAAGAGAGTGGATAAAATTGGGGTCTATTCCATTTTCACCCCTTTACGTTCTGTACAGAAAGACATGATGACCATGCCTCAATTCTTTAAATCAAATGGTTATAAAACCATCAGTATTGGCAAAGTGTATCATCACATCATAGACGATAAGCAAAACTGGAGTTTACATATTCCCAAAGAGTTAAATACATATGCCTCACCAGAAAATCAGCTCTTATTAGATAGTTTAAAAATTGAGGGAGTAAAAAAAGGTCCGGCATTCGAAGCGGCAGATGTTGCTGATGAAGGATATAAAGATGGAAGAGCATCCGCTTCGGCGATTAAGATCCTAAAACAGATAAAGAAAGATCCTTTTATGATGGTGGTGGGTTTAAGCAAACCTCATTTACCATTCAATGCCCCTAAAAAATATTGGGATCTTTATGACCCGTCAACATTTGATATTCCACTAAGAAAACAACCGACAGATGTGAGTACTTATGCCACCACACATTGGGGAGAATTAAGAGGTTATTATGGTATGCCTAAAGAAGGTCATCTTGATGATGAAACCACGAGAACTTTAATCCACGGATATTATGCAAGTGTAAGTTATATCGATGCACAAGTAGGAAAAATCCTAAACACCTTAGAGGAATTGGATCTAAGAAAAAACACCATTGTTGTGTTTATGAGCGACCATGGTTGGAAGCTTGGAGAATATGGGGATTGGTGTAAGCATACCAATTTTGAATTAGATACTCGAGTGCCTCTAATAATGAGTAGAGAGACCGCTTATAAAAAGAGTAAAAAAGGATTAACAAGTGATGCTCTAGTTGAAAATATTGATGTTTTCCCAACAGTAGCCGCTGCTTGTGGTTTGGATCTAACGGATGTGGATGGAAAATCTTTATTACCATTATTAGATAGGCCCAAGAAAAAGGGTGATGCAGGTGCCTACAGCCTTTACGCTAGAGGCGACAAGATTATGGGCCTAACGGTAACAGATGGCGCATGGCGATATACAGAATGGAGAGACCTGAAAAATAAGAAAATACATTCTTCAGAGCTATATGCTTGTCAACAAGATTATAGCATCCAAAATGAGAACTTGGTAGATTCAAATGATCATGAAAAGGTATTAAGTAAAATGAAGGACTTATTGTACGTAGAATACCCGAAAGATCAGTTTGATTTTCTAATTTTAAAGAAGAAATCTAAAAAGAAGAGCTAGTTCATGATGGATAAGAATAAAACTATTCGTTGGGGCATTATTGGTTGCGGAAACGTTACCGAAGTAAAAAGTGGTCCAGCATATCAATTAATTGAAGGCTTTGCATTAAAAGCTGTGATGAGGAGGGATGCCGACAAAGCAAAGGATTATGCCATAAGACATAAAGTAGATAGATTCTATTCAGATTCAGACCAATTGATACAAGATCCAGAAATTGATGCCGTCTATATAGCCACTCCTCCAGATGCTCATTTGACGTTTGCTTTAAAGGTAGCAGAAGCAGGAAAGATCTGTTGTATTGAAAAACCTTTGGCACCCTCCTTTGAGGAATGTCAAACTATCTATCAAAAATTTAAGGAAAGCAATACTCCTTTGTTCGTTGCTTATTACAGAAGATCTTTACCTCGCTTTTTAAAAGTGAAAGAGTGGTTGAAGAATCATGAAATAGGTGAGGTGAGACATGTGCATTGGAAGTTCAGTGCATCTCCAAGTGATTTAGATTTATCCGATGAATACAACTGGAGAACAGACAGAAAAATCGCTACCGGCGGACATTTTGATGATTTAGCAAGTCATGGGCTTGATCTATTGGTCTATCTATTTGATGAAATGAAAGACGTGAGTGGTTTCAGTACAAATCAACAAAATCTTTACACCTCAGACGATGCTATGACGGCATGTTGGGTACATAAAAATGGAGTTATGGGTAGTGGGTGTTGGAATTTTGGTACGCAAGAGAATGAGGACAGAGTGGAGATTCTTGGAAGTAAAGGAAGCATCGTTTTTTCTGTTTTTCATGAGAATCCAATAGTTTTAAAAAAACAAGATACTTTAGAAGAACTATTCATCGAACATCCACATCATGTACAATTACCTCATGTAGAGAACATGAAAAAAGATCTTTTCTCAGCAGATTTTAGTCATCCTTCAACAGCTAAAGATGCTGTTCATGTCAGTTGGGTGATGGATAAAATTTTAGGGAAGAATTAAACTGAAAAGAGGTTGTTTCACAATATGATGAAACAACCTCTTTTAATATATTTTTTACATTATTCTTGGCCCTTGAATAACTCCTCTCCCTTTACTAAAATCCCACCAATTAATAGCATGTTTTCTAGGATCGAGTTTATAATTATATTTCTCTAAATAGTATTCCCTAGGTTTAAACTCATCTCCAATTCTAGACATTTCTTTTTGAAGAAGCCCTTCTAAACGTTCTTGCACTTGTGCTGTTGCCTTTTGGTCAATAAGATTATTTAACTGAAGAGGATCCGATACATTATCAAACAATTGGGAAGGACCCTGTAGTGTTTTTACATAAGTATATTGCTTTGTCAGGATGCCACGGTATTCTTCATCTTTATGATTCGATCCAAAAGGACAAGCATTCATAACTAAAGCTGCTCGATCATAATTCGGATCAGGCGATTTCATCAAATTAGAGAGATCTTCACCCTCTATAGTTTCAGGAATAGAAATATCAGATAAGCCCAAT